>JANOJK010000654.1:0-13567 GCA_031408165.1 Acidobacteriota bacterium
CCAAAGTTCTCCACCGCGCGGCCGGCTTCTCGCTGATAGAGCACGTTTTACGCGCCGCCGGAACGCTGTCGCCCGCGACCACTCTCGTGGTGGTCGGTCACCTGTCCGAGCGGATCGAGGCGGCCCTTGGGAAACGGCTGGGCCTTCGATTTGCATTGCAAGAGCCTCAGCTCGGCACTGGCCACGCGCTCCTCCAGGCGGAACCGCACCTGGCAGGAGAATCGGGCACTGTCGTGCTGCTGTCGGGAGACGTGCCGCTCCTGCGCCCCGCCACGCTGCGGGCCCTGGTGGACGCGCACACGTCCAGGGGTGCGGCGGCCACGGTGCTGACGGCGCGCGTCGATCGGCCGCAGGGGTACGGCCGGATTGTCCGCGACCAGGGGGGGATTGCGGCGATTGTGGAGGACAAGGACGCCACGCCGGCCGAGCGGGCGATCGACGAGATCAACAGCGGCATCTACGCTTTCGCGCTGGAGCCGCTGTTCACGGCGCTGCGGTCGATCGGCGCGGCCAACGCGCAGGGTGAGTACTACTTGCCGGACCTGGTGAAGATCTACCGCCGGCAAGGGCTCGCGGTTGAAACGGTGTCCCTCGACGATCCGCGGGAGATCATGGGCGTGAACAGCCGAAAGGAGCTCGCCGACGTGACCGCCATTCTGCAAGCGACGCGCAACGAAGAGCTGATGGCGTCGGGCGTCACCCTCGTCGACCCGGGGTCGGCCTGGATCGGACCCGACGTCACGATCGGCCCCGACACCATCATCCAGCCGAATGTGCACCTCGAGGGGCGCACGCAAATCGGACCCGGCTGCCAGCTCCACGCCGGGGTCCGTATCGTGGACTCGACGCTGGACGAGGGGGTGGTGGTCTACAACTTCTGCGTGATCTCCGAATCGCACATCCGGAAGGGGGCCCGCATCGGGCCGTTCGCGCACATCCGTCCGCAGTCGGATGTGGGCGAGGCGGCGCACGTCGGGAACTTCACCGAACTGAAGAAGACGACGCTCGGGAAGGGCTCGAAGGCGAACCACCTGTCCTACCTCGGCGACGCGACGATCGGGGACCAGGTGAACGTCGGCGCCGGCACGATTACGTGCAACTACGACGGGGTCCACAAGCACCCGACGGTCATCGAGGACGGGGCGTTCATCGGCAGCGATACGCAGCTCGTGGCCCCGGTCCGCGTCGGCAAGGGGGCCTACGTCGCGGCGGGATCGTCGATCGTCGAAGACGTGCCGGCGGGCGCGCTCGCCATCGCCCGCGGCAAGCAGGTCAACAAGCCAGGCTGGGTCGAGGAGAAGAAGAAGAAACGATGAACGGTGAATGCTGAACGGTGAATTCAGCCTTCAGCCTTCAGCATTCAGCATTCAACATTTCGAGGGGCCACGAACATGTGCGGCATCATCGGGTATATCGGCGAGAAGCAGGTACTTCCGATTCTGATCGACGGGCTGCGGCGGCTCGAGTACCGGGGCTATGACTCCGCTGGCGTCGCGGTGGTGCGCGAAGGGGCGATCGAGCTCCGTCGGAGCGCCGGCAAGCTGGCGCGGCTCGAGGAGGTGCTGGCCATCAACCCGCTCGAAGGGGAGTACGGCATCGGCCACACGCGCTGGGCCACACACGGCCGGCCGACGGAAGAGAACGCGCACCCCCACCGCGACTGCACCGGCCGCATCGTCGTCGTGCACAACGGCATCATCGAGAACTACCTCGATCTGAAGAAGCAGCTTCAGAAGGAGGGGCACACGTTCGTGACCGAGACCGACACCGAGATCGTCGCGCACCTCGTCGAGCGCGAGACCAGGGACGACGGGCTCGAGAACGCCGTCCGGCGCGCGTTGCTGTACCTGCGCGGCCTCTTCGCGCTGGTGCTCATATCCGCCGACGATCCCAACAAGATCGTGACGGTGCGCAACGGCCCGCCCATCGTCGTGGGCCTGGGGGACCGGGAGTTCTTCGTTGCGTCCGACATCCCCGCGATTCTTGCGCACACGCGCGACGTCGTGTTCATGGGGGACGAGGAGATGGCCGTGATCACGCCTGCGGGGGTGGAGTTCACGGACTACACCGGGCGCGCGGTGTCGAAGAAGAGCACGCGCGTCGTTTGGGATCCCGTCATGGCCGAGAAGGCGGGATACAAGCACTTCATGCTCAAGGAAATCTTCGAGCAGCCGATGGCCATCAAGGAGACGGTCCTCGGCCGGGCGTCGGTCGAGACCGGCAAGGTGTTCCTGCAGGAGATCCAGATTCCCGATCAGGTGCTGCGCGACGTCGAGCGGGTCGTGATCCTGGCCTGCGGCACTTCCTGGCATTCGGCGCTGGTCGGCAAGTTCCTGATCGAGTCGCTGGCGCGGGTGCCGGTCGACGTCGACTACGGGTCGGAATACCGGTACCGCGATCCCATCGTCTCCAAGAACACGCTCGCCATCGTCATCACGCAGTCCGGCGAGACGGCGGACACGCTGGCGGCGCTGCGCGAGGCCAGGAAGAAGGGGGCGCGCAGCATCTCGATCTGCAACGTCGTCGGGAGCATGGCGACGCGCGAGACCGAGGGGACGGTGTATACGCATGCCGGTCCGGAGATCGGCGTGGCGTCGACGAAGGCCTTTACGTCACAGCTCGTGGCGCTGCACGTCCTGGCCCTCTACCTCGCGCAGATCCGCGGCACGCTGACGCCTGACGAGGCGCGGCCGCACCTCGCGGCGCTGACGCAGCTGCCGATGCTCATGGAGCAGGTTCTGAAATGCGATCCCGTCACTGAGGAGATCGCGAAGCGCTTCCACCAGCGGAGCGATTTCCTGTACCTCGGGCGCGGCATCAACTATCCCATCGCGCTCGAAGGCGCGCTGAAACTGAAGGAGATCTCCTACATCCACGCCGAGGGTTACCCTGCCGGCGAGATGAAGCACGGGCCGATCGCGCTCATCGACGAGCAGATGCCCATCGTCGCCATCGCCCCGCACGACGCCGTGTTCGAGAAGATGATCGGCAACATCCAGGAAGTGAAGGCGCGCGGCGGGTCGGTCATCGCCCTGACCACGGAGGGTCACGACGGCCTCCATCAGATCCTGGATCCCGCGGAGGACTTCCTGATTACGGTGCCCGCCTCGCACCCGCTGCTGACGCCGGTGCTGATGGTCGTGCCGCTTCAGCTGCTGGCGTACCACATCGCCGTGCGCCGCGGCTGCGACGTCGACCAGCCGCGCAACCTCGCCAAGAGCGTCACCGTCGAGTAACCACTCGGATCCCCGACCTGGGGTCAGGTCGCGTTGCGACGAGGAGCTGCCGTGCAGGAACCGGCACTCCATGGCAGCCGGCTCGCACCCCACCCGTCCTGTCGGCAACCTGACCTGACCCCGTTTGACATTGTACTATTGTAGTAGTACATTAGGCGCGTGAGTCCGTGGGGCGTTTCTGCACTCGACGCGGCCGACCGCACGCCGCTGCACGCGCAGCTCGAGCGGGGGATCAAGGCCGCGATTGCCACCGGGCGCCTCGGAGTGGGAGAGCAGCTCCCCACCGTCCGGCAGCTCGCGGTCGAGCTGCGGGTGAATGCCAACACCGTGGCCAAGGTCTATGCGTACCTGGAGCGCGCGGGGATGCTCGAAACGCGCCGGGGCGTCGGCACCTTCGTGGCGGCCCGCTCGGAGTCACCGCAGGAAGAGTCGCTGCGACGCACGGAACTGATACGGCTCGTCGAGCGTTTTCTCGCCGACCTCTCGTCGCACGGCTTTCGCGTCGAAGATGCGTTGCCGGTCATCGAGAGCCGGCGCCAACAAGGAGCATGAACCGTGGGTGTTGTCACACTGCCGTTGGGTAAGCGCGGGGTCCTGGGCCGGGATCAGTCGCCGAGGGACCTGCGCATCAACGTTGTCGCGGCTGCCGCACTGATCCTGACCGCGGGCGCCGGATTCGCCGCCTCGAACGCGTACGACACGCCGTGGCCCGCGATTGCCGGCACCCTGCTCGGACTGGCGCTGATGCTGTCGCCGCGGGTCGCGAAGCAATGGGAGCGCGCGGTCGTGCTGCGGCTGGGCCGGTACGTCGGCCTGCGCGGACCGGGGCTCTTCTGGATCGTGCCCTTCGTCGACTCGGTGACGACGTGGATCGACCAGCGCGTGATCACCACGAGCTTCGCCGCGGAGGAGACGCTGACGTCCGACACGGTGCCGGTGAACGTGGACGCGGTGCTCTTCTGGCTCGTCTACGATGCCGAGAAGGCCGCGCTCGAAGTCCAGGAGTATCAGCAGGCCGTGAGCTGGGCGGCCCAGACGGCGCTGCGCGACATCATCGGACGGACCTCGCTCACGGATCTGCTCCGCGGGCGCGAACGGATCGAAGAGGAGCTGCAGAAGCTGATCGACTCGCGCTCGAATCCGTGGGGCGTCACGGTGCAGTCGGTCGAGATGCGCGACGTGGTGATCCCGGTCTCGCTCCAGGATGCGATGTCACGCGAGGCGCAGGCGTCGCGCGAGAAACAGGCGCGCGTGATCCTCGGCCAGGCCGAAGTGGAGATCGCGCACAGTTTCGCCAAGGCCGCCGAGTCGTATCACAACAACCCGACCGCACTGCACCTCCGCGCGATGAACATGCTCTACGAAGGGCTGAAGGAAAAGGGCGCGCTGATGCTCGTCCCGAGCTCCGCTGTCGAGTCGATGGGCATGGGCGGCCTCCTCGGCGCCGCCGCGCTCAGGCACGACGCGCTCGCGGCCTCCGGCGAGCCTCGGGTGAAGCCCGAGATCGTGTAGGCGCGGCCACGAAGAACGGGCCTGGACCTGGTGGCCATGAAATGCCGAATGCTGAACGTTGAACGCTGAATTCAGCATTCAGCATTCAGCATTCAACATTCAGCATTCGACATTCTACAGGCTGCCTTACACGCCGTGGCCGTAGCCGAGCTCGGCGGGCGTGGAAGTGAAGTCCTGCGCGGGGGGCGCGGGGACGGCCGGGCGCTCTGTGCCGGCGCCCGCGCCGAGGACGCGACCAACGATGGCCGCGAGGTCGGCGTCGTTGACGACCTTTTCGCGATCGGCGTGCGAGATGACAGCACGGTACACCGTGTCGAGCACCTGGCGTTCCAGCGTGTACCCGATCTGCTCGCACCGCCGCTGCACGGCGTGGCGGCCGGAGTGCTTCCCGAGCACCAGCGTGGCCGTCACGCCCACGTCCTCGGGCCGCATGATCTCGTAGGTGCGGCGATCCTTCAGCATCCCGTCCTGATGGATGCCCGCCTCGTGGGCGAACGCGTTGCGCCCGACGATGGCCTTGTTGGCCTGGACGCTTTCGCCCGTGAGCGCCGTCAGCAGCTGGCTCGACGCGTAGATCTCCTGCGTCGTGATGTTGTCCTGGTACGGCAGCCGGTCGGCGCGGACGCGGATCGCCATCACGATTTCTTCGAGCGACGCGTTCCCCGCGCGCTCCCCGATCCCGTTGATCGTGCACTCGACCTGCCGCGCGCCGGCGCCGATCGCCGCGAGCGTGTTGGCCACCGCCAGCCCGAGATCGTCGTGGCAGTGCGCGCTGAAGGTCACCTGGTCGGAGCTGGGCACGCGTGCGATGACGGAGTGGAAGAACGCCGCGACCTCGTCCGGCGTGGAGTAACCGACGGTGTCGGGCAGGTTGATCGTGGTGGCCCCGGCCTGGATGACCGCCTCGATGATCTGGCAGAGGAAGTCGGGATCGCTCCGGGTCGCGTCCTCCGCCGAGAACTGGACGTCGTCGGTATGGTTGCGCGCGAGCTTGACGGCCGCCATGGCGGTGCGAAGGCAGTCCTCGCGGGACATGCGCAACTTCCGCTCGAGGTGCAGGTCGGAGGTGGCAATGAAGACATGGATCCGGCGGCGCGGCGCGGGGGACAGCGCCCACGCGGCGCGCTCGATGTCCTTGGCGTGGCAGCGGGCCAGCGCGGCGATCACGGGGCCGTGCACGTGCGTCGACACCATCCGGACCGCCTCCGCGTCCGCCTCCGACGCAATCGGGAACCCGGCTTCGATGATGTCCACGCCGAGGGTGCGCAGCTGGCTGGCCAGGGCCAGTTTCTCGTCGATACGCAGCGAGAAGCCGGGCGCCTGTTCGCCGTCGCGCAGGGTGGTATCGAAGATCGTCAGCCGGTTGCCGGACATCGGGGTTCCTCCTGCCTACCTTTGTAGCGGGCCGGCAGGCCAGGAGTCCAATTTATAGTTTTTTCGTTAAGATAAGTTCTACTTATGCAGTTGCCGGACCTCGCTGCCTTTCTCGCCGTCGCGGCGGACCGGAGTTTCTCCGCCGCCGCGCGCCGGCTTCACCGGACCCAGCCCGCCATCAGCCAGGCGGTCCGCCGCATCGAGGACGAGCTCGGCGAGCGGCTCTTCGATCGGTCGTCCCGCGACGGGACGCTGACCGAGGCCGGACGCCTGCTCCAGGACTACGCCCAGCGCCTGCTGGCGCTCGCCGGCGAGGCACAGACGGCGGTCAAAGAGCTGCAGCAGGTGCGCCGCGGGCGCGTCATCATGGGCGCCAACGAGGCCGCGGTGCACAGTCTGCTGCCACACATCGAGCGTTTCGCCGCCCTGCACCCGAAGGTCGCGGTCGAGGTGCGGCGGGTGGCGTCGCGGCAGATCGCCGGCGCCGTCCTCGACCGCAGCATCGACTTCGGCGTCCTGACCTTCCTCCCTGCCGACCGCGGCGTGCAGACCCTCCTCCTCGGGGGCGACGACATCGTCCTCCTCACCTCCCCGACGCATCCCCTCGCGGATCGCCGGCGCGTGTCGATCGAGGAGGTCGGGAAGGAAGTGGTGATCGCGCACAACGACCCCTCCCCGACACGCGATCGGGTCCTGCGCGCGTACGAACGCCGCCGGACATCGATCAACATCCAGATCTCGCTGCCGAGCCTGGACGGGATCAAGCGGGCGGTGGAGATGGGGATCGGGGTCGCGCTCCTCCCTCGGCGGTGCGCACTGACGGAAATCGCGCGCGGGCACCTGGTGGCAGTGAAGGTGCCCGAGCTCGGCGCGCAGCGGCAGGTGCGGCTGGCGTTCAGAAAGACCGGCGAGCGCAGCCGGGCCTCGGAGGCGTTCCTGGACGTGGTGAAGACGAGTGCCTGAGGAGACGGAGGAACAGAGACGGAGGCCTGGGTGGACCGGGAACCGTGAGACAGCCCCGTTCGCCTCCGCGTCTCCGTGTGAGGGTTGGTCCGTTAACTCCAAACCCTCCAACGCTCCCTCTTCGTCTCTTGAAACTCCCGAACCCCGGTCACCACACCCCGCTCACGTACGGCAGGCGCGCGGCAACGCCGCGCACCTCGTCGAAACGCTCGAGCAGTAACCCCGTCGCGTCCCAGCTCCCGTCGAGGAAGGCCTCGCGGGCCGCGGCCGGCAGGGACAGCTCATGCGACACGCCGCGTGCCGTCACGAGCATGGCCGACAGGTCCACCACGATCTCCGTGGACGGATCCTGCTCGACGGCTGTCATCAGCGCGTCGAGGGTGGCGGCGGACGCGGTCGGGCAGGGCATGCCGAGGACAACCGAGTTGCCGAAGAAGATCTCCGAAAAGGACTGTCCGATCACCGCGCGAATCCCGCGGCGCCGAATCGCCTGCGGCGCATGCTCCCGCGACGATCCGCAGCCGAAGTTCACCCTGACGAGCATCACCGCCGCGGACCCGTACACCGGGTTCGAGACGGGATGGAGTGCGGTTCCGGCCGCGTCGAACTGAATGCGATCGTCCTCGAAAAGGTGGGCTTCGAGTCCGTCGAAACTGACGGACTTCAGGAACCGCGCGGGGATGATGCGGTCGGTATCGATGTCGTCGCCGCGCACTGGCAGGCCCGCGCCACGAATCTCGCGCACCCGCTCAACGCCCAAGGATCGCCTCCGCCACGGCGAACTCGCGCACGTCCACGACCTCGCCGGCGATCGCGGCGGCGGCGACCATCGCCGGACTCATCAACAGCGTGCGTCCCGTCGGGCTGCCCTGCCGTCCCTTGAAGTTCCGGTTGGACGATGACGCGCAGATCTCGCGTCCCTCGAGCCGATCGGGGTTCATCGCGAGGCACATCGAGCAGCCCGCGCCACGCCATTCGAAGCCGGCATCGAGGAACACACGGTCCAGCCCTTCACGCTCGGCGGCCGCCCGCACAGCCTGCGAGCCCGGCACGACCAGGGCCTTCACGTGCGCGGCGACATGCTGGCCGCTGACGATGCGGGCGGCTTCGCGCAGGTCGGAGAGCCGCGCATTCGTGCAGGATCCGACAAACGCCACGTCGATCCTGGTCCCCTTTACCGCCTGTCCCGCCCGGAACCCCATGAACGCCAGCGCCTCCGGATCCGCATCTCCCGGCAGCGTCTCGTCGACGCCGATCGACTGGCCGGGATTGATGCCCCAGGTCACCGTGGGCCGTATCGACGCGGCGTCGAGCGCAAGCTCATCGTCATACGACGCACCCGGATCGGACGCCATCGAGGTCCACCAGCGCGCCGCGCGCTCGAAGTCGTCCCCTGGAGGTGCGAAGGGACGCCCGCGGAGGTAGTCCACCGTCGTCTTGTCCGGATTGACGTACCCGACACGCGCGCCCCCTTCGATGGACATGTTGCAGATGGTCATTCGCTCCTCCATCGACATGCGCGCGATCGTGTCGCCGGCGTACTCGTATGCGAACCCGGCGCCTCCCTTGACGCCAAGGCGCCGGATGATGTCGAGGATGACGTCCTTCGCGTAGACACCGCGCCCGAGGCGTCCGTTCACGGCAATCCGCCGGACCCTCAAGGGATCCATGGCCAGGCATTGCGACGCCAGGACGTCGCGCACCTGCGAGGTCCCGATGCCGAACGCCACGGCGCCGAACGCGCCGTGCGTGGAGGTGTGGCTGTCACCGCACGCGATCGTCATCCCCGGTTGCGTGAGCCCGAGCTCCGGCCCGATGACGTGCACGATCCCCTGGCGCCCGCTCGACAGGTCCAGAAGCCGGATGCCGTGCTCGCGGCAGTTCCGCTCGAGCGCCGACAACATGTCTTCCGCCATCAGGTCGAGAAACGGCCGCCGCTGGTCGAGGGTCGGCACAATGTGATCGACGGTGGCGATCGTTCGATCCGGCATCGCCACCCCGAGCCCGCGCGCCTCGAGCATGTCGAACGCCTGCGGAGTGGTGACTTCGTGGATGAGATGCAGACCGATGAACAGCTGCGTCTGGCCGTTCGCGAGGCGCCTGACCGTATGCGCCTCCCAAACCTTGTTGAGGAGTGTGGCTGCCATTCGGAGCCGATGGTACCACGCGCTCCGGGGGTTGGAGGTTGGAGGTTGGAGGTTGGGGGTTGGAGGTTGGAGGTTCTGACGCGGCTCGTCACTTGCTCCGGATGTTTGACACCGGACTGGGTTCAGTAAGTTACGGGACTTATCAGCAGGTTCTGCGTACCTGCAATCACGACTAGCACGCAGAGAATGCGAGGCCGTGTGAGCGAGATTCGAGACCATCGCGATCTGGAGGCTTGGCGCGTTGCGATGGACGCCGTACTCGAGACCTACAGGCTCTCGGCGGGCTTTCCAAGAACAGAAACCTACGGCCTGACGGCACAGATGCGTCGAGCCGCGGTTTCGGGTCCGTCAAACATCGCCGAGGGGCAGGCGAGGCAGCCTCGGGCGGGGATCAATTATCTGAGTATCGCGCTCGGCTCCTTCGCGGAGCTGGACACACAGTTGGAGGTCGCAGTCCGACTGGCCTATGTCTCGCGCGATCAGGCTGCAGACCTCCAGGCTCTGCTGAATTCGAGCAGGCGTCTGCTTCATGGCCTGCGCCGGGCGAAGCGTCGCTATCTGGTGGTGTCTGTTGGCGGGCCGGCGGCTCTGCTGCTTCTGGCGCTTCGCCTGCTTGCGTAGCTGATGCTCATTCAGCGACGCCCTGGCATTTTCGCGGTCGTGAACGATGTCCTCGCCGGGCCGTTCGCGGCCAGCGACTTTGTACTGCTCCGGATCACGTTGATGTTCTTACTCATGCTTGCTGCCTTAATCCAAAGAGCTCCCAGTACTAGCCGCCCGACCTCCAACCTCCAACCTCCAACCTCCAGCCTCCAACCCCCGCGATATACTGAAAGCCCTCCCCATGACCTTCCTCGAGAAGCTCAACCCCGAACAGCGTGAAGCGGTCCTGCATACCGAAGGCCCCGTGATGATTCTCGCCGGGGCGGGGTCGGGGAAAACGCGCGTCATCACGTTCCGCATTGCGTATCTCATCGGCAACGGGCACGCGAGCCCCGATGAGGTGCTGGCGGTCACCTTCACCAACAAGGCGGCGGGCGAGATGCGGGACCGCGTGCAGTCGCTCCTCGGCGACAACGCGGACGGGGTGTGGCTCTCGACGTTTCACTCCCTGTGCGCGCGGTTGCTGAGGCGCGAAGCGCCGCACATCGGGTTGTCGCGTGACTTCGTGATTTACGACTCGTCGGACCAGGTCGCGGTCGTCAAGCAGGCGCAGCGCGAGCTGGGCATGGACGATAAGGTCGTGCCACCCAGGCAGGCGCTCGCCCGGATCAGCCAGGCGAAGAACCGGATGGAGGGCCCCGATTCGCTGCGCGGCGTATGGAACTTCCGGGACGAACAGATCGCGAAGATTTATGAGAAGTATCTGCTCGCGCTGAAGGAGAGTAACGCGCTCGACTTCGACGACCTGCTGTTGAAGACGGTCGAGCTCTTCGAGACGTCCGAGCAGGTGCGCGAGCGCTACGGCCGTAAGTTCAAGTACGTCATGGTGGACGAGTACCAGGACACCAACAGGCCGCAGTACCTGCTCATCCGCCATCTCGCCGGCATCCACCGCAATCTCGCCATCGTCGGCGATCCCGACCAGTCGATCTACAAGTGGCGCGGAGCCGACCTCCGCAACCTCGTGGACTTCGAGAGCGACTTCGGGGAGGCAAAGGTCGTCCGGCTCGAGCAGAACTATCGCTCCACGCAGGTCATCCTCGACGCCGCGACCGCCGTGATCCAGCGGAACCGCAACCGCAAGGACAAGCGGCTCTGGACCGACCGCAAGGGGGGCGAGAAGATCGTCTACTACCGCGCCAGCGACGAGCTCGAGGAGGCGGACTTCATCGCGAAGTCGATCAAGCGGCTCCGCGCCGAAGACATCGACATGATGATGGCGGTCCTCTACCGCACCAACGCCCAGTCGCGCGCGATCGAAGATCAGCTGATGCGGGAGAACGTCCCGTACAAAATCATCGGCGGCGTCCGGTTCTACGAGCGCAAGGAAATCAAGGACGCGCTCGCGTACCTCAAGCTGATCATCAATCCGCACGACGATGTGAGCCTGCGGCGTGTCATCAACGTGCCGGCGCGCGGCGTCGGCAAAGGGGTGATGGATTCGCTGCAGGCGATCGATCCCGACCGCATCGCGGCCGAGGCGCCGCCGCTCCTTGCCGCGGGGCTGGCGGAAGTCAGCTCGGCCCGCTCGCTGTGGGCGCGGCTGGTCTATGCCGTCGACGAGGGGAAGATGGGCAATCGCGCGGTGTCGTCCCTGCGCGTCTTCCGCGACCTCATCGTCGGGCTCGCCGACAACGCACGCACCGACTCGGTGTCGATCACGATCGGGAAGATGCTGGACCGGTCCGGGTACCTGAACGATCTCCGCGACGAGAACACCGAGGACGCCAACGAGCGCGTCGGGAACCTGATGGAGCTCGTGTCCGCCTCGCGCGATTACGAAAGCCGGGACCCCGAGGCGTCAATCGGGGGGTACGTGGACAGGCTGTCGCTGCTCTCCGAGGTGGACGAAGAGTCGGGCACGCGAAACGCGAAGGTCTGGCTGATGTCGATGCACGCCGCAAAAGGGCTCGAGTTCCCTGTCGTGTTCATCGCGGGGATGGAGGACGGCCTGTTCCCTCACTCACGGTCGGTGGAGAGCGAGGACGAGCTCGAAGAGGAGCGCCGCCTGTTCTACGTCGGGATGACGCGCGCGGAACAGCGCCTGTTCCTGACCGGCGCCGCCCGCCGTCGCGTGTTCGGCGAGTACCAGGCGACCGAGCCGTCGCGGTTCGTGGACGACGTCCCGGCGGAGCTGCTCGACCGGATCGCGCCGGTCGTTTCGTCCGCCTACCAGGGAAACTTCGCGCACGCGCACTACGAGTTCCGGACCAATCCGTACTCGCGAGGCGGAAAAGGACGCGGCGGGAAGCTCAAGGAAGACAGCCCGGCCTACTCGTACGAGAGCGAGGACCAGTCCGCGGCCGGCGGGATCAGGCCCGGCATGCGGGTCAAGCACGCCCAGTTCGGCGTGGGTGTCGTCCTCGCCGTCGAGGAACACACCGACGATTTCAAGATCACCGTGCGGTTCAACACCGTCGGCCAGAAGAAGCTGCTGGCCAGGTTCGCGAAGCTGGAGCCGGCGTAGGGAAGGAGTCGAAGGACTCGAAGGGTCGAAGGAGCTTAATCTCCTTCGGGCGCTCCGTCGGGTCCGTTGCCTCCGTCGGGTCCGTTGGCTCCTTCGATTCCTTCGCCTCCTTCGACTCCTTCCGCATCCTTCTCCGCCAGCTTCGCGACGGAGACGACGTTGTCTCCCTCTTCCATCTCGATCAACCGGACGCCCTGGGTGGCGCGGCCGATGGTGCGGATGTCGCCGGCCTTCATGCGGAGGATCATCCCGAACTGCGAGATCAGCATCAGCTCGTCGTCGTCGTGGACGTAGGCGATGCCGACGACCTTGCCGTTGCGGTCCGAGGTCTGGATGTTGATGATGCCGACGCCGCCGCGGGTCTGGAGACGGTACTCCTCGAGGCCGGTCCGCTTGCCGTAGCCGTTCTGCGCGACCGTGAGTACGGTGCCCCCCGCGCGGACGACTTCCATCGCGACGACTTCGTCCCCTTCGCGGAGGGTGATCCCGCGGACGCCGTAGGCGTTGCGCCCCATCGGGCGGACGTCGGTTTCCTCGAAGCGGATCGCCATTCCGTCGGAGGTGCCGATGAAGATCTGCTCCTTGCCGTCGGAGAGCTCGACCGCGATGACGGCGTCCCCCTCCTCGATCCCCATGGCGATGATGCCGCCGGCGCGCGGGTTGCTGAAGGCCGAGAGGTCGGTCTTCTTGATGGTGCCCTTGCGGCTGCCCATCACGATGAACTGCTGGCCTTCCTCCTCAGGGAATGCCCTGACCGTCAACAGCGCGGCGATCTTCTCTCCCTCTTCCAGCTGGACGAGGTTCGCGATCGCCTTCCCCTTCCCGCCCGGACCGACGTCGGGAATCTCGTGGACCTTCAGCCAGTGCGCGCGGCCCCGGTCGGTGAAGATCATGATGTACGCGTGCGCGGACGCCACGAAGAGATGGCTGACATAGTCCTCCTCGCGCGTGCGCATGCCGATGCGTCCCTTGCCGCCGCGACGCTGCGCGCGATAGGTGGTGATCGGCGTCCGCTTGATGTAGCCGGTGTTGGTGACGGTGATCGCCATGTCTTCGTCGGCGATCAGGTCCTCGATCCGCAGCTCTCCGGTGTCGTCGATGATCTCGGTGCGGCGCTCGTCGCCGAACTTCTCGCGGACCGCCATCAGCTCCTTGATCACGAGCTGCATCACCAGCTCTTCGCTGGACAGGAGCGCGCGGAGGCG
>JANOJK010000653.1:0-2296 GCA_031408165.1 Acidobacteriota bacterium
GCCAAAACCCGCGCTCCGGCGATTGATGGCAAGCGGTACAAACCTGAGCCGATGATGTTACATTATGCGGTCAATCGGGTAGTTGGGGCTACGCGGCGCCAACAGCTACGAATCCGCCCGGCTGCTGGTCGCGGCCCGCAGCTCGGGGCTCCAGATCCTCACGCGCGCGATTCCGCCGGACAAGCCGGAGTCGAGGAAGATCCCCCGCAACCTCCTGATCGGGGCGCTGAGCGGGTTTCTGCTCTCGTCGCTGCTCGTGCTGGTGCGCGGGAGCCTCGCGTGAGCTTCGCGTTCACCCCGACGGCCCTGCCGGAGGTCGTGCTCGTCGAGCCGCCGTTTTTCAGCGACGAGCGCGGCTTCTTCATGGAGAGCTGGCACGCGCGCGAGTTCGCCCGCGTCGGGCTGGACGTCAGCTTCACGCAGGAGGGGCACTCGCAGTCCCGCCGCGGCGTCGTCCGCGGCATGCATTACCAGGGGCCGCCCGCGGCCATGGGCAAGCTCGTACGGTGCACGGCCGGGCGCATCTTCGACGTGGCCGTGGACATCCGGATCGGATCGCCGCGTTTCGGGCGATGGGTGGGCGTGGAGCTCAGCGCCGGGAACCGGCGGCTGCTCTACGTCCCGCCGGGCTTCGCGCACGGGTTCCAGAGCCTGTCCGACTGCGCCGAGGTCCAGTACAAGATGACGGAGTTCTACACGCCGTCGGCTGAAGGAGCGATCAGGTGGAACGATCCCGAGCTGGCGATTGCGTGGCCGCTCGCAGACCCGATCCTGTCGCCCCGCGACGCGGCCGCACCGAGCCTGCGCGAGTACCAGTCCGCACCGCGGTTCGGGATGGACGCCGAGATCCTGCGGAGATGACCCTATGACCAGACGAGCGTTGATCACCGGCATCACCGGCCAGGACGGTTCGTACCTCGCGGAGCTGCTGCTCGAGAAGGGCTACGAGGTCTACGGGCTGGTGCGCCGCGCCAGCACCACCAACTACTGGCGCATCGAGCACCTGCTCGATCGCATTGAGCTCAAGCCGGCCGACCTGCTCGATCAGCTGTCGGTCATCCGCGTGCTCGACGCCGTCAAGCCGCACGAGCTCTACAACCTGGCCGCCATGTCGTTCGTGCCGGCCTCGTGGGATCAGCCGCTGCTCACCGGCGAGTTCAACGCGCAGGGCGTCACCCGCGTGCTCGAAGCGGTCCGCCATGTGGATCCCTCCATCCGGCTCTATCAGGCCTCGTCGAGCGAGATGTTCGGCAAGGTGCGCGAGATCCCGCAGACCGAGCTGACGCCGTTCTATCCGCGCAGCCCGTATGGCGTGTCGAAGGTCTTCGCGCACTACATCACGGTCAACTATCGCGAGAGCTACGACCTGTTTGCCGTCTCCGGGATCCTGTTCAATCACGAGTCGCCGCGCCGCGGCCTCGAGTTCGTGACGCGGAAGGTCACCGACGGCGTCGCCCGCGTCAAGCTCGGGCTGGCCGATTCGGTGAGCCTGGGGAACCTGGACGCGCAACGGGACTGGGGGTTCGCGGGTGACTACGTGCGCGCGATGTGGCTGATGCTGCAGCAGGACCGCGCCGACGACTACGTCATCTCCACCGGTGAGAGCCACTCGGTTCGCGAGCTGGTGGAGCTCGCCTTCGCACACGTCGGTCTCGACTGGCAGCAATACGTCCGCACCGATCCGCGGTTCCTGCGCCCGGCCGAAGTCGATCACCTGATCGGCGATCCGTCGAAAGCGCGGGCCGCGCTCGGGTGGACGCCCGAGGTCGACTTCACGCGGCTCGTCCACATGATGGTCGATGCCGACCTCGCGCGGCTGTCGCAGTCGCCGCGGACGCCGCTCGGCGTCGAGACCGGCTGCTGACGCCTGACTGCCACATGTGGAACGCCAAAGCGACCAGCGGGGCCGCGGTCATGAGGCGCACGCTCGCATGTCTGCTCCTGGTGCTGGCGCCCGCGCTTCACGGTGTCGTGGCCGCGCCACAGGACCCGCCGGCGCCTCGGAGCGCGCAACCGGACCGGCGGGCGCCTCGGAGCGCGCAACCGGACCGGCGGGCGCCTCGGAGCGCGCGACCGGACCTGCGGGCGCCTCGGAGCCCGCGACTGGACCGGCGGGCGCCTCGGAGCGCGCGACCGGACCGGCGGACGCCTCGCAACGCGCGACAGGATCCACCGCCTCGCGGCGCGGTCCCGGATGCGCGGCCGCCTCAGAAGAGCCTCGGCGAGTACGCTCGGGGCAAGATCGATCCGCAGCTGCTCGCGGAGATCGACCGCCGCCGCGGGACGAGCGGACCGC
>JANOJK010000664.1:0-14183 GCA_031408165.1 Acidobacteriota bacterium
CGGCTCTATCGCGGCACACAGCCGGCCGGCAGCCGTTCGATTCTGGTCGCCGGCTCGTGGATCGAAGTCAAGGGCACATGGCAGCGCGGGGTGCTCAAGGCCACCCGGATCCGGGTGAAGGCGACGCCAGAAGCGACCGAGGAGATCGAAGGCGTCATTCAGTCGATCGATCCCGCGGGTCACGCGATGGTCGTGCTCGACCGCCGAATCCTCCTCCCGCAGGGCGCCGGCGTGCTCGACGAGAGAACCGGGCGCGCGCGCCGAAGCCCCAGTCGGATCGGCTGCGGCGCGACGATGACGACGGCGCGGGGCGCCAGCCGATCGCGTTGGGAAACGTCGTCATCGGCGGCCGGGTCGAAGGCGGATTCGCGGACGAGGAGAACTTTCAGGTGGGCGCGAGCCACGCGGAGCGCACCGTCCTGTCGCGCGTCCAGATGCTCGCCTCGTCGCAGATCACCAGCACGGTTGAGGGGTACGCGAAGGTCACCTTGACACGGAACATGCCCAGCGGGGGTTCCGCGGAGATCGACGCCAGGCTCTCCGAGGGATACCTGATGGTCCATCGGGTCGGAGGCGCGCCGATCAACCTGCAGATCGGCCGCCAGCGCTTCCGCGACTCGCGCGAATGGTTCTTCGACGAGTATCTCGATGCCCTGCGAGTGCATGTGGCGCTGCCGGCCGTCAGTCTCGAAGCCGCCGTGTCGCGCGGCGTCTTCTCCGGCGATCCGAAGGTCCGCGCAAGGCGCGATCAACCGCAGTTCATCGCGTCGGCAAAGACCCGCGCGCCCGGCGCGCAGGTGGGGGTGTACGTCCTTGCGCGGCGCGACACGACGCGCAACGAGCGTCCGGTCTGGGTCGGCGGAACCATCGACGGACGCGCGGGGATTGCGTGGAGCTACTGGGGCGACATCGTCGCCCGGCGCGGGGCGTCGGCCACGTCGCGTCTCGCCGGATGGGCGTTCGACACGGGCGTGAAGCACAGATGGAGCCGCCGCTGGTCGCCGACCGTGACGGCGGGTTACGCCTTCGGTTCGGGCGATCGGACGCGGGGCGATGGACTCGACACCAGATTCAGGCAGACGGACCTCGAAGACAACCAGGCGTACTTCGGCGGGCTCCGGCGGGTGGCGGCGTACGGCGAGCTGTTCGATCCCGAACTCAGCAACCTGCACGTGATGACCGCGGGGTTCGGCATGCGGCCGACGCGGGGGTTCTCGGTCGATGCGATCTACCACCGGTTCGCGCAGGCGACAGCCTCGTCCTCGCTGCCGTCGGGCCGCCTGGACGGCGACCTGAACGGCCGCAGTCGCGCGCTTGGCGACGAGCTGAACGTCGTCCTGACCTACCGCGCGGCGCGCGGAGTGGACCTCGACCTTGCCCTGGGGACGTTCCGGCCCGGCCCCGCGTTCGAGCGGATCACGGCCCCGGCGTTTTTCTGGCGTCCGCAGATTCGCTTTTACTTTTGATCGTGAGGCATGCAATGAACACCGGGATGAATTGCTCGTTCGCCACGGCGCTCGAACCGTTGACCCTCAGGCACCAGCAGGTTCTGGCGATGCACGAGGTCGAGCGGCTGACCACGCACCAGATCGCCCGGGTGCTCGATCTCACCCCGGCGGAAGCGCGGATCGAGCTGCGTCACGCCCGGCTCGCGATGTGGCGTGGCCTCTCCGATCATGCGCGTCATGCGCGGACGGCGGCATAACCAATGAGCCGCATCCTCGTCTATTCGCACGACACGTACGGGCTCGGCAACATCCGCCGGATGCTCGCGATCGCGACGGAACTGGGACGATGCCTCGAGGACACGTCGGTCCTCATGCTCTCGGGGTCGCCGATGCTGCAGGGTTTCCGGATCCCGGCCAACGTGGACTACGTCAAGCTGCCGTCAATAACCAGGACGACCAACGAGGAGTACTCCACGCGCTCGCTGCGCCTGAACGTGGACGAACTGCTGGAGCTCCGCGCCAACATCGCACTGGCCGCCGTCGCGGATTTCCGCCCCGACGTCATCCTCGTGGACAAGAAGCCCTACGGCGTGCGCAACGAGCTCGAGGCGGCCATCGTCTACGCGAAGACCCAACTGCCCGACACCGCGCTGGTCCTCGTGCTGCGCGACGTTCTCGACGCGCCGGTGGCGACGATGCGGGCGTGGCGCAACGGAGGCTACACCGCGGCGATCGATCGGTTCTTCGATCGGGTGCTCGTGCTTGGCACGCCGTCCATCTTCGACATGCGGCACGAGTACGACCTTCCCCGCAGCGTCTGCGAGAAGCTTCGGTTCTGCGGCTATATCCGCCGGGCGCACAGTTCGCGCCACCGCGCGGACGTGCGCCGGGAGCTGGGCGTGCCCGACGCGGGGCGCCTGGTGCTCGTCACCCCTGGAGGCGGGCAGGATGGCGCGCGGATCGTGCAGGCGTACGCCGACGCCATTCCCGCCCTCCATGCCACTCCGGGCGTGGCCAGCCTCATCGTGACGGGTCCTGAGATGGAGGCGGCGCAGCGGCGCTCGATCGAACGGGCGATCGCGGGAGTAGCCGGAGCGAGGATCATCGAGTTCACCGCCGACATGATGAGCGTCATGGACGCGGCCGACGTCGTCGTCTGTATGGGCGGCTACAACACGCTCTGCGAAGTGGCGACGCTCAGGAAGCGCGCCGTCGTCGTACCGCGCGCCCAGCCGGTGAAAGAGCAGGCGATTCGCGCGGAGCGGTTTGCCCGGGCGGGCGTCGTGAGCGTGCTCGATCCCGACGCGCTGAACCCGGACCGCCTCGCGGCAATGGTCCGCGCGCAACTCGACGCCGCGAACCCATCCTCCGATGGCCGTCTGCTCCTGACCGCGCTTCCTCGCGTGACGCGCCACGTGGCCGCCCTGCTGCAGCGCCGGCGAACAGTCCGACGGCCATCTCTGGCGTTCGCCGGATCGACGGCGTCCGCGGTGACGTATCCGCTGCCGTACGGGGTTGCCTGATCATGAAGATCCTTTACATCTGTTCCGATTCGGGCATCCCCGTTCTTGGCCGGAAAGGCGCGTCGATTCACGTGCGGAGCCTGGCGTCCGCGTTCACGCGCGCGGGGCATTCGGTCGTGGTCGCCGCGCCGCTGCTGACCAAATCGCCGTGGGAGCCGGCGGCGGCGCTCGACGCGCAGATGCTTCACGTGCCGGCGGCCGAGGCGGTCGTGGCGGCCGTGGACTCCGTCCGGTGCTATACCGACGCGATGGGCCAATCGACGCTCGCGGGCGAGATGCGTCGCATCCTCTACAACCAGCAGCTCGAGGCCAAGCTGCTGCGCCGGTTCAAGGACGATCCCCCGGATTTCGTTTACGAGCGCGCCGCCGTCTACGGCACGGCCGGGACGACGGTGGCCGGCCGGCTGGGCGTGCCCCTGGTCGTCGAGCTGAATGCGCCCCTGGGCTTCGAGCAGGCGACCTACCGGGGCTCGCAGTTGTCGGATCTCGCCACGCAGGCCGAGCGGGTGACGCTGAACGGCGCGGACCACGTGCTGACCGTGTCTGCGGCCCTCCGCGGATACGTCGTGGATTTGGGCGTGCCGACGGAACGTGTCCACGTCGTGCCGAACGGCGTTGACGAAGCGCTCTTCGCGCCCGCCGCACGATCGGAAGCGGCGCGCGCGCGCTGGGGGCTGGGGAAGGGCCCCGTGCTGGGATTCGTCGGCGGCCTTCGGCCCTGGCATGGCGTCCGGGCCCTGCCGGCCCTGCTCGAACGGCTCGTCGCCTCCCACCCCGGGGTGCAAATGGTCATCGCGGGCGACGGCCCGCTACGCAACGAGCTGTCCGGGGCATTCGCCAACCGGCGCCTCGACGCGCACGTCGTGTTCACGGGCGCGGTCGCGCATGAAGACGTCCCCGATCTCGTCAGGCTCTTTGACATCGGCCTCGCGCCATACGACGAGTCAGAGCACCTGTTCTACTTCTCTCCGCTGAAGCTCTTCGAGTACATGGGGTGCGGCGTGCCGGTGGTCGCGGCGGCGCTCGGCCAGATCCGGGACGTGGTCGCGCACGACGAGACGGGCGTACTCTACGCGCCCGGCGATGCGGCGGGCCTCGGCGACGCGTGCGAACGTCTGCTGCGCGATCCGGAGCGGCGCGCGCGGATCGGACGAGCCGCGGCCGAGTCGATTCATCGCCGGTTCACCTGGAAGGAGAACGCGCGCCGTGTGGTCGAGCTCGTGGAACGCTCGAGGACGCGGGCCGAGGTCGCGGCATGACGCCCCGGCGAGTCGCCTACGTCGTCAGCACGTTTCCCAAGATCTCCGAGACGTTCATTGTCGGTGAGCTGGCGGAACTGCGGCGCCGGGGGATCGACGTCCGGGTCCTCTCGCTGAAGCGGCCAGAGGAGGCGCAGGTTCACGACTGTGTCCGGGACAGCGGGCTGATGGAGCGGACGACGTACGACGCGTCGGTGTTCGGCGACGTCCTGGATGACTTTCAGCCTGACCTGGTCCACGCGCACTTTGCCACGGATCCAACCGCGGCGGCACGCACCATCGCCGCCGAGCGTCGCGTGCCGTTCACCTTCACCGCGCACGGGTACGACGTCTACCGCCGCCCACCCGCTGATTTCGCCGCGCGGGCCCGCGCGGCTGCCTCGGTGATTACCGTGTCGGAGGCGAACCGGCGGCACCTGACGGCGAACCTGGGCGTTGCGCCCGAACGCATCCACGTGATTCCGTGCGGCGTGGACACCGAATGGTTCAGCCCGGGGCGCCCGGAGTCGGCTCCTCCGCTCGTCGTGTGCGTCGCGCGGCTGCGCGAGGTGAAGCAACTGGACCTGTTGATTCGCGCCTGTGCCCTCGTGCGCGATCGCGGCGCCGCGTTCCGCTGCGTCATCGTCGGCGAGGGCCCGGAGCGGCCCAAACTCGAAGCGCTTCGCGCGCAACTGGAGCTCGACGACCACATCGCAATGCCCGGGGCGGCGGACCAGAACGAGGTCCGCGACTGGTGGCGGCGGGCCTCGGTGGCAGTGCTGAGCAGCCGAAGCGAGGGCATGCCCGTGAGCCTCATGGAGGCGGCGTCGTGCGGCGTGGCCGCCGTCGCCCCGGCCGTCGGCGGCGTCCCCGAACTCATCGCGCATGGAGAAACGGGATTCGTGACGCCGCCGGGCGACTGCGGCCTTCTGGCCGACGCGATCCACGAGCTGCTGGTGAACGAACCGCTGCGGTGCGCGATGGGCGGCAACGCGCGCCGGCGCGCGGAGCAGCGGTTCTCGCGGGTCAGTCAGATCGACCGGCTGCTGGGTGTGTGGTCGTCGGTCCTGAACTGCAGCATCACATGATCATGCAATCCTCACAAACATCGTCGTGCGCGATCGAGGACGCGGCCCTGCCGACGCTGGCCGTGGCTCTGCAGCCGGCCGTTGCCGAACGGGCGCTGATCGATCGGCTCGCCGGTGTCATTCCCGCCAACGCGACGCTGCGCTCGATTAGCGTCAAGGCGCACAAGCCTGGCCGCCGCTGCCTCATCGAGTACCAACTGGAGGTGCCGCGGATGGACGGTTCGGCTGAGACCATCTCGCTGCTCGGCAAGATCCGTGCGAACCGCTTCGGCAATAGCGGCTGCCGCCAGCTCCTCGCGCTGTGGAACGCCGGATTCGACGGCGCCAGCGCCGACGGCATCTCCGTGCCAGAGCCGATGGGCACCGTGCCCGCGCTGCGCATGTGGCTGCAGAGGAAAGTGCCGGGAACACCGGCCACCGATCGCCTGTCCAGGGCCGATGGAGATGGCCTCGCGGTGTCGATTGCCCGGGCCGTCCACAAGCTTCACACCGCCGACCTCGCCGCCGACAAGCGCCACACGATGGACGACGAGCTGGCGATCCTCGTGCGGTCTCTCAGCGTCGTGACAACGCGGCGGCCGGACCTTACGCGGCGCGTGCACCGGTTGATTGACGCCTGCGTCCGGGTCGGAGGGCTGTTGCCGTCGCCGCGGTGGTGCGGTTCGCACCGCGATTTCTACGCCGATCAGGTGCTCGTGAGCCCTGATCGCCTCTATCTGGTTGACTTCGACCTGTTCTGCGACGCGGATCCAGGCCTCGACGTCGGCAACTTCATCGGCCACGTCACCGAGTTCGCGCTGCGCGCGTACGGGGATGCCAGCGCGCTGTCGGCCTTCGAGCGCCGGCTCGAGAACAGTTTCGTGGCCCTGGCCGGAGAGAGCGTCCGCTGGCCGGTGCGGATCTACACCGCGTTGACGATCGCGCGGCACGTCTATCTCAGCACGCGGTTCCTCGAGCGGTCGCGGCTCTCGACAGCGATGCTCGGCGTGGCGGAAAAACGGCTGCTCGAGGCAGCCGCGGAAGGAGGGCACTCGTGACGCGGTCGCCGCTGCATCGTCTCGTCTGGCAGGAACTGCATGGCTCGCGAGGCGCGATGCTGCTCGCCGCCACGAGCACCCTGCTGGTGTCCATCGCCGAGCTCGCCCGTCCCTGGCCGCTCAAGGTCATCTTCGATCAGGTGCTCCTCGGCAAGCCCGCGGACGGATATCTCGGAGCGGCGCTGGCACTGCTCGGGAGCAAGACGGCCGCAGTGATCGCATTCGCCGCGATCATCGTGGTCATCGCAATGGTGACCGGTGTGTTCGCCTACCTGCAGATACATGTCACGTCGAGGCTCGGCAATCTGGTGGTGTGCCGCCTGCGGCGCGAGCTCTTTGCGCACCTGCAGCGGCTCTCGCTTTCCGTCCACCATCGATCGAAATCCGGCGAGATGCTGACGCGGATCTCGAATGACACGCAGGCCCTCAAGGACACGTTCACCGAGTCCGCCATCGCATTTGGCGCGCAGACGATCACGATCGTCGGCTGTCTGACGATCATGTTCCTGCTCAGCTGGCAACTGACTCTGATCGTGCTGGCAACGCTGCCCCTGCTTTTCTGGAACCTCTTGCGGCTCTACGGCGCGTCGCGCGCGGCCGCCAAGCTGCAGCGGGCGAAGGAGGAGACGCTGACGACGCAGATCACGCAGGCACTGAGCTCAGCCGCATTGATCCAGGCGTTCGGCCGCGAACGCTACGAGACGGAGCGGTTCCACCAGCGCACCGGGGAACACCTCGCACACAGCATCACGCACGCGCGCTTCGAGGCGGTGTCGGCGCGGTCCGTGGAGTTGATCGGGGCGGCGGCAACGGCGCTGGTCGTCCTCTTTGGCGCCCTGGAGGTACTGAAGGGCCGCGCGACGCCAGGAACAGTGCTGATCTTCTCCACCTACCTCCACAGCCTGTATCGCCCAATCCGGCAGATCGCGAAACTCTCCACTCGCATCTCGACGGCCGCTGTCAGCGCACGCCGGATCAACGACGTGCTCGAGATGGCGCCGGAGATCGAGGACGCACCGGATGCGATCGAGGCACGCGGCCTCAAGGGCGAGCTCAGGTTCGACAGGGTGTCCTTCGGGTACGCCGGCGAGCTGGTGCTGCGCGACGTGTCCTTCCGGATCCCCTGCGGTCAGCGCGTGGCCCTGGTCGGGGCGTCCGGCGCGGGCAAGTCCACGATCGCGAGCCTCGTCCTGCGCCTGTACGATCCCGCGGGCGGGGCGGTCCTCGTGGACGGCGTGAACATCCGCCGATTCCGCCGGGAATCGCTGAGGTCCTCGATCGCAATCGTCCTCCAGGACTCGCTCATCCTCGGCGTCAGCATCCGCGAGAACATCGCGTACGGCAGACTCGACGCGACCGATCGCGAGGTCGAAGCCGCCGCGCGGGCGGCCAACGCCCACGCGTTCATCTCTCGCCTGCCGAACGCATACGAAACGGTCGTCGGAGAGCGCGGGGCGACGCTCTCGGGCGGCCAGCGCCAGCGGCTTGCCATCGCCAGAGCCATGATCCGCAACGCGCCGATCCTGCTCCTCGACGAGCCCATGGCGGGGCTCGACCGGCGCAGCCAGGCTCGGGTTCAGCGGGCCATCGCCCGAGCGGCGCGCGGACGCACATGCCTGATGATCACGCACGACATCGACACCGCGGCGGCGGCCGATGTCGTGCTCGTCCTGCACGAGGGCCGCATCGTGGACAGCGGGAGTCATGACGAGCTGGTCGGACGCAGCTCCGAGTACCGTTCGTTGCTCAAGGTCTCTAGTGGGACCCGTCGGCTCTCGGAGGCGGCGTGCGCATGACGACCTCGCCACGTCCGTTTCCGTTCGATGCCGGGATTGCGGAGCTCCCGCAGGCGCTGGACTGCGAGCAGGCGGGAGCGCTGCTGGGCAGGCATCTGCGCACGGCGGCCGACGAAGCGGTCGAGGTCGAGGACTGCCGCGTCGTTCGGCTCCGGTATCGTCCCGAGCAGCGATGCGTCGTGCAGTATGCCGTCAAGGTTCGCGATCCGCGGACCTCGACCTCCGTGCTCGAACTGGTCACCGGCACGATCTACGCCGATTCCGGCCGGGCGGCTCGGCGTGCCGAACGGCTTTCCGGCTCCGAGTTCATCCCGGAGCTCAACATGGTGGTCCGCATCTTCCCTTCCGACCGCAAACTGCAGCACGCGCACACGCTCGTGTCCGCCGAGGACCCCGAACTGAAAGCCGCGGTCATCGGCGCCTTCGGGCATGGTGCGTGGAGCGTGGAACGCTGGACGACCGACGTCGTGCGCTATCGCGAAGGGCTGTCTCTCGTCGTGCGGTACACGGTCGGCGCCCGCGAAGCGCACACACGATCGGTGCGGCAACTGACGTTCTACGCGAAGGCGTACCCAGATCGGGAGGCTGCGCAGCGCGCGTTCGCATTTCTCGAAGAGCTCGCCCGCTATGCAGCCGCGTCGGGGCGCCTCGGGAGCATGCAGGGACCGATCGCCTGGATCGACCACCTTGGATGCGTGCTCTTCGCCGCCACCCCCGGCCGACCGTTGACCGAAGTGCTCGACTCTGCCGATGAGCCGGGCCTCCTGGCCGCGATCGACGACACGGCTGGCGCGCTGGGACGATTCAACGTGAGCGATGCGCCCATGGCCAGACAGTTCTCAGTGGCCGATTACCTTCACTCGCTCAGGCGGCCCGTCGCCATTCTCGAACGTGCCTGCCCGGAGATCGCGCCAGACCTCGGCCGGATCATCGACGCGACCCGCGGGCTTCGTGACGGCGAACGGCGCCCTACCCATCGGGACATGAAGCCGGAGCACGTCCTGGTGGGGCCCCGCGGACCGACCTTCATCGATCTGGATTCGTGCGCGGCGGCGGATCCCGTGCTGGACGTCGCGCTCATGCTCGCCCGATTCGCCGCGATCGCGCGCGACGGCGGACAGCGCCGCCGAATGGGCGTGATCGCCTCCGCGTTCGCCCGCCGGTACTTCGCGGACGTGCCGGCGACGTGGAGCGACCGGCTGCCGGTCTATCTGGCGGCATCCCTCATGGAAGTGGCCGCCGGGTTGTTCCACCGGCAGGAGCGCAACTGGAGGTCGGACGTTCCGAAGCTCATCGCGACCTCGCGGGAGGTCTTGCTCAATCGGGCCTGCCCGACCGCCTCGATCGACTGCCTGACTTCCGGCGCGTGAGGCTCGCGGCCGTCCTCCGATGCCTGTCTTGCGACGCCTTCACGGGTCGGACGCTTTCCGGAGCGGACTCGTTTGCGCAGCGGTCGCCACGCGCGGCGCAGGCTCCACGTGAACGAAGACGTCGCCAACCCAGCGGCGACGGCGGGAGCGCCCGGTGACCCGATGCGATCCCGCCGCAGCCCCTGCGCGAAGGCGGACTCACGGAATCTGGCCGCTGAATCCCTCGCAGGAAACCTTGGCGTGCCAGTTCACGAACATGCCGGTGGGGTTCTCCTTCCACGCCCAGACATGCAGCGTATAGAACGCCGGCAACCCGAAGCGATTCGGGCTCTCGAACAAATGCAGCAGCTGTCCCATGAGCTGAGGCGTACCTACGCCCTTCTTGTCCCAGGCGTCCGCGAACACCAGGTAATCCGCGCCGACGAGCCGCAGCCGTCCGTTCCGCGTCGGCTCGTAAATCACTATCTCGGGCTTCGTCGGATCCAACTCGCCGTCGCCCGCCAGCGCCAGGTTCACATAGTGCAGGCCCATCGCGCCCGAGTCCGGTCCGCTGACGCAGCCGAACAGAAGGTGGTACCCCTCCGCTTCGGCCACTGCCACGTCATGGAAGCGCGCCGTCGATTCTCGGACAACTTTGACGAGGGCGTTGTCGGGCTCGGGCACGTGATGCTGTGCCGTTCGAGCGGTTCCATTCTCTTGCGCTCGTAGCTGTGGCGACGGGACCCCTGTGAGAACGAGAACGCCGATGATCGAGCATCCGAATAGCTGTGCACATTTCACCTTCATTGAACCCTCCAAGTCTGAACGTCTGCCTCTCACCATGCGACCTACCAGGCCGTTACCCCGCCGGCGCGACCCTCGCCGGTGTCTCACATCATCAGCGTCACCGCACCGCTCGCCACCAACGCGGCCGCCCAGATCACATCGAGGTTGAACCAGGCGCGGCGCAGGATCCCCACACCAAGCTTGTCGAACACGAGCACGGCGACGAATGCCGTGACCGCCAGATAGCTCACGGCGTGCAGGCCGGTGGCCAGCAGCGCCGCACCCGCAGTCGTTCCCGCGGCCGCGGCCACATGGTGCAGGTGGCCACTTCCGTCTGGCATCGACATGCCCACCAGCACGGGTACGACCATCAGGCCGGCGCCATGTGCCGTGGCCATCAGAAACGACCACACCGTGAGTCCGACCATGCCCACGCGCATGCCCACCCAGCGCGGATGCCGATGGCGAAAGAACCGCATGAGGCCGAGGGAGACGAGGATGCCGGCGATCGGCCAGCGGAGCGCACGCATCGGAACGACCGTTCCAATTGCCAGCGCCACACCGACCGCGCCGGCGACCGCCAGCGCATGGCCGGCCCCGAGGGGAACGAGCGCGCGAAGCACCGCTCCGCGGCGGCGCTCCTGCATCCCGAGCGCGACCGCAAACAGCCAGCCCATTCCGGGGTTGATGCCGTGAAAGGCGCCGAGCGAAATCAGCATCACCCACGATGTCGTCGTCATCTCACCGGTCATGGACGACACTCACGCGAAGCAGTAGGAGTCGGAGCTCGCGTCGCCGCCCTCCAGATGAACCTGGTGCGGACGCATGCCGTCGAACTGCACGAGCCCGCCGGGATCGAGCGCGATGCCGCCGCCGGGGCCCGCATCGACCTTTGCCAGCCAGCCCTTGATCCCGTCGGGATAGAACTGCTCGTCCCACGTGCGATAGAGCGAGTTGGTCACGTAGACGCGCTTGCCATCGCGGCTGATCTCGACCATCTGGGGCGCCCCGTTCAGCGGCTGGCCCGGGCGCGCAGGGTGCGCCTCGCGCCGGACGATGCCTCCCAGCCGCACTGAGCCGGTCTCGATCGGATTGAAGGGATCGGAGACGTCGAACTGCTTCAGTTCGCCCGTGCCAAAGCATGAGACGTAGAGGAATCGATCGTCGAGCGACAGGTTGATGTCGCTGACGAGCGGCGGCACGGCGCCGAAGCCTTTCAGCAGCGGCGGCAAGTCGTCGGCGGCCGCGGGCTCGGCGGGAATCTCAATCACCTTCCGGATCCGCCAGTCGCCGCCGTTGGCGCCGTCACGGTGCCACAGCCATATCGAAGAGGAGAGGTCCTTCAGACTGGTAACCACCCCGACGAAGCCGTAGGTCTCGGTGGGGTCGTGCGCCGGGCGCAGTTCCAACACCATCTGCTGCTCGGCGCCGAGCTCGAGCTTCTGCAAGTGCTTGCGGCTGTGGAGATCCCAGACGTGCAGCGCGTTGCCGTACTTACCCGCCAGCAGCAACTCCGGGTTCACACCGTTCTCCACCATGCTCGGCGTGCCCCACTCGCTGGTGATCATGGTGTCGTGCCCGAGGTGCCACCAGAAGTCGTACGCGAGATACTGCGGTCCGCGGTCCCGCTCCCAGCGGCCTTTGATCTCGAAGGTCTCGGGATCCAGCACGAAGATCCCGCCGGGACCGTTGCCTTGACCATCTCCCAGCGCGTTGACGTAGATCCCATCGGGCCCGCAATGTGCCGTGTGCGGACGGCTGTAGCCGGTCTTTCTGATCACCTCGTCGGCTTCGATCACCTTCGCGAGACGCGGGTGGCGCGGATTGGGCTCGGTGTCGAGGATGTGAATACGCGACGAGCGCATGCCGGGCACGACGAGGTAGCGGCGCCGCATGTGCGGGTGCGGGGAGGAGGGACACAGGCACGAGCTGCACGCGTTCCACCCGAAGTGGTGGAGCTCGTCGCCGGCGCCCGGCATGTCGACGCGTGCGATCTGCGCGCCGTAAGCCGGCGATGCGGGATCGACGTCCAGGACGGCCAGCGCGTCGCTGCCGGTGGGGTCGGGATTGAGCAAGGCGACATAGGCAATCGTCTCCACGGGGGCCCGCATGGCCATCGTCGGCGACGGATAGAAGCTCTGGTCGGGAAGCAGTTTGGGCATGTCTTGTTCTCCGTGGTTTCGTCGGCTGCGCGATCGGAAGGTAGAATCGGACCGCCGCCGGCGTCCTTTGAAAACGCTGGGATATTCCTGAAACTTTCCTGAGGGGGACTTGTGGGCGACCCTGGGGACCGAGGCGCCTACCGATTTGGGCCGTTTCTGCTCGACGTCAGGGAGCGCCGGCTCTCACGCGGGACTGAAGCGATCCCCCTGCGGCTGAAGGTGTTCGATACGCTCTGCGTCCTGGTCGAGAATGCCGGACGGCTCGTGACGAAAAACGAGCTGCTGGAGACGGTCTGGCCCGACGCCACCGTCGAAGAGAACAACCTCAATCACAACATATCGGTGCTTCGGAAGGCGCTCGGCGAGAAGGCCACCGGGCAGCAGTACATAGAAACCGTTCCGCGTGTGGGCTATCGCTTCGTGGCAGCCGTCGAAACGGCCGGGCCGGGAACAGACGCCCCGATGGCCTCAGTGGCGAACGCGCGAGAGGCCGTCACATCATTCGACACGAGCGTCGAGAGCCGCCCGGTCGATCCCGGCGGCGCCGACGCCGATCGGCCATCGGCGACGGGCGCAACACAATCCGCTACGTGGGCGCGGCGAGCGGGCCTTGCCCTGCTCGCCGTCGCCATTGTCATCGCCCTCGCGGCCGCGATGGCCTTGTATCTCGACCGCTCCAGAACATCCGGCCGCACCGCGGCGCTCACGGACAAGGACAGCGTCCTGATTGCGGACTTCGCCAACACCACCGGTGACGAGGTCTTCGACGGGACGCTCCGTCAGGCCCTGGCGGTGGAGCTGGGGCAAAGCCCGTTCTTGAACGTCGTCTCCGAGGAACGCGTCCGGGAAACGCTTCGCTACATCGGACGATCGCCGGACGAGCGGGTGACGCGGGATCTTGCGCGCGAGATCGCGCAGCGCCAGGGTGTCGAGGCGCTGCTAGTGGGGTCGATCGCGAGTCTCGGGAGCCACTATGTGATCAACCTGGAGGCGGTGAGCGCGGCCAGCGGCGAGACCATCGCCCGAGAGCAGGCCGAAGCAGAGAGCCGGGAGAAGATTCTCAGCCGACTCGGCGAGGCGACGACGAGGCTCCGGGAGAAGCTGGGAGAATCGCTCGCCTCCATCGAGAAGTTCTCCGCCCCCATCGAGCAGGCCACGACGGCGTCGCTGGACGCGTTCAAGGCCTACGACCTGGGCCGGCAGAGGCACTTCAGCGGCCAGTACTTCGAGGCCATCCCCCTCTACCGGCGGGCGGTGGAGCTGGATCCGGACTTCGCCATGGCCTATGCGGCGCTGGGTATCACCTATGGAACTGCGAGAGAACACACCCTCGCCGCGCAGTTCTCACAACGCGCGTTCGACCTTCGCGATCGGGTGAGCGAGCGAGAGAAGTTCTACATCTCGGTGCGCTACTACATGGACGTGCTCGACGACGGCGACCGAGCCATCGAGGTGCTGGAGCTGTGGAAGCAGACCTATCCTCGCGACTTCGTGCCCCGCACGAACCTCGCCGCGCGCTACGGCGCGATCGGACGCTACCAGGAGGCTCTCGTTGAAGCGCGCGAGGGTGTCCGCCTGAACCCTGACGCCGGCGTCGCGTACGCAGCCGTGGCGCACACCTTGATCGGCCTCGGCCAACTGGGGGAGGCGCGGGCGGTCATCGAGCAGGCATTCGCGCGGAGGCTCGACCCACCGTACAGCCACTACATGCTGTACGCGATTGCCCTCCTGCAAAGCGATGCGGCGGCCATGCAGC
>JANOJK010000055.1:0-2121 GCA_031408165.1 Acidobacteriota bacterium
CAAAGCGCTCGCCGAGCAAATGGGTGGAACCATCCGGGTAGAGTCGGCAGGCATCGGGCAGGGGACGACCGCCTCTGTATGGCTGCCGGGGCGGATCCGCCCGGCGCCACTATGACGGACCCTGCGCGGCGCGGCGAGAACCGGTCATGACCTCATCACTGTGCTCGTCGTCTCCATGATGAATCGGGTCGTCATCGTCGAAGACAATGAGTTGATCGTGAAGTTCTACCGGTACGTGCTCGAGCACGACGGCTACGTCGTATCGGCCACAGAATCCGGCGACGAGACGCTGCAACTCGCCCGCGCGGCCGACACGGTCGCGGTGATCCTGGATATTTCATTGAAGGCGACCTCCCTCCAAGGACGGCTGATTGACGGCCTCGAGCTGAGCCGGACCCTGAAAGCCGACCCGTCGACGCGGCAGGTTCCGATCATTATTGCCACCGCGCATGCCATGGCGGGCGATCGTGAGCGGTTCCTGCGCGAGTCGGGAGCCGAGGCGTTTCTCCGCAAGCCGGTCACCGACCCGGCCGAATTGACCGCGCTGGTCGGGTGGTTGTCCGCACGCCGCGCCTCCCCTCCCGGGACCCAGAGTTGACGACACCGGAATGTCGCCTTCAGCGCGGCGACACTGAGGACGTCGCCGGCGTAGCTGCGCCAGATACATCTGCCACCGTTGATCGATGGCGACGGCAATCGTTACGGAGCGCGCGCATTTCCCTCATGCCGTCCAGGCAGCAAACCTGCACACCGGCATCCTGGCCGCTCCCGCCAGCATCGTGATCGATCGCTGCTAAGCTGCCGTGCGACGCCGCGTAGCACCACCGCACAGGCGCGGCAGGTGAAGGAGTGAAAGGAATCAATGTCGGAGATCAGGACACTGATTACCCGCTGGCGCGACGACACCGGGGCGACCTACCGCAGCTGGTTTCTGTGGGAGGAGCGCCTCAAGAATTTCCGGGCCATCCGGCGCGGCATCCGCCAAGTCGTCGCCGAGATCGAGGCGAATACGTTCGGTAATGTTTATCAGGGCTCGTCGCTGCAAACGGTCGTCCGGGCGATCGCCGAACAACGTCAGATTTTCAAAGGTGCGGACCACGCGTTCCTCTGGAAGCCGAAGCTGCGGATTCCCGACATCTACGAGTCCGCTGAGAATCAACTGGCCTTCGGCCGCTTTCTCGAATGCTGTTGCGACTGCGACGACGAGGCGACCATCCTGCGACAGATCCAGGCGCTCGATGCCAGGAACATCAAGGGCTTGGGGCCCGCGGCGGCGAACCTCCTCTATTTTCTTCACCCGACCCTTGTGCCGCCGTTCAACACGGCGATCGTCAAAGGCTACAACGCGCTCGCGCATGCCAAGGTCCGACTGGGGCGGTGGGACGACTTCCTCGCGATGCGTGAAGGCATTCTGCGCCTGAATGCGCAACACCGCGACTTACTGTCCAACGATCTTGGTGCCATCGGCGGACTGTTGTTCGATGTGGGAAGCGCGCGCTATCTCGCGCCACCTCAGGCGAGCGACGGTGCATCGCACGCCGCATGGCTGGCTGATGTCGAGAAGGTGCGCACGGTGGCGCGCAGCAAGGCCGAAGATGCGCGGGACGCACATGATCGAAGCCACACCGACGTGCAGCGCTGGCTCCGCGATTTGGGCCGGGCCCTGGGCTACGACGTGCACATCGCGGTGAACGATCGCAACCGAGACTGCGGGACAGGACGTCTCGGCGAAGGCTGTCTCGCGGAATTGCCGCCGCTCCTGCGCACAGCGCCGGGCGCAGACGCCGTTCGGCTCATCGACGTGCTCTGGCTCAAAGGCGACGACGTCGTCGCCGCGTTTGAAGTGGAACACTCAACGAGCATCTATTCGGGGATCGTCAGGCTGCTCGACCTCTCACTCGGCGCACCGCCAGCCGTGGCTCGCGAACTTTTTATTGTGGCGCCAGACGATCGGGAGGCGGAGGTGCGGGCACAGGTGCGGCGTCCGGCGTTCAGCGGCGTCGCAAACTTGCGAGTCCGCTACCTGCCGTACGGCGAGCTCGAACGACACCGTGAAAGCATGGCCCGATTCGGCGAAGGCCTCAAGGCGATTCAAGCCGTGTCACGCGTGCTCTGCGGATA
>JANOJK010000685.1:0-2265 GCA_031408165.1 Acidobacteriota bacterium
ACCGGCGCGGCCGGTACCGTGATCTCCTCCTGCGATTCCACGTGCCCGCTCAGCCGCTGGATGAGTCTTGTCGCGGCCACCAGCGGAAGGATCGAAAAATTCGTGTACGTGCTGTGGGTGACGCGGAATCCCGCGCCTTCCAGCCGGCGCCGCAGGTCCCGCCTGGTGTACCGCCGGATTTCGCCCGACAGCACGGAGTGGTTGCCGCGGAGCGCGTCGAGAGCCGCGACGTTCAGGACCAGCGTCCCCCCGGGTTTCAGCACCCGGAACATCTCTCCGATCGCCGCGCGCTCGACGGCGTCCTCGAGCGCATAGATCACGTCGAACGAGGTCACGAGATCGAAACGCGCCTCCGCAAAGGGGAGCGCGGCCACCGACGCCCGCGCCACTTGCCGCTCGCCCTGCCCGCGGGCGTGCTGAAGTCCGGCCCAGGTCACGTCGATACCGTAGGCTCTGCCGTATTTCCGGAGCATGTGCAGGTTGTGCCCGGTGCCGCAGCCGCAATCGAGGATCCGGGGACCGATGCCCAGGGCGGCGCCCGCGATCAGGGGTTCGACGAACCGCCGGAAGCCGCGGAACCAGAAGTGAATGCGTTCGGCGCGTGCGGTAGCCTCGAGGAGACGATCCATCGTGATAAGCTCGAACCCGTAAATTCTATATTGGCGCAGGAGAATGAGATGAGACGAGGAGCCCGTGTGTTCGCCGCGGTGGCCCTCATCGCCGTGGTCGGCGTGAGCGCGTGCGCGAAAAAGAAGCCCGTTCCACCACCGCCCGCCCCCGCGCCGGTGGTCGAGCAGCCCAGAACCACGCCGACGCCCCCTCCGCCGCCGCCGCCGGCGCCGAGGGATCCTGCGCCCGCGCCGCTGACCGAAGACGAGATCTTCGCGCGCAAGTCAGTCGACGACCTGAACCGCGAGAAGCCGATGACCGACGCGTTCTTCGCGCTCGATTCGGCGCAGGTCGGCGAGGATCAGAAAGCGGCGCTCCAGAAGGACGCCGACTGGTTGAAACGCTGGACCGGCGTGAAGGTGATGGTCGAGGGGCACGCCGACTCGCGCGGCAGCGCCGAATACAACCTCGCGCTCGGCGAGCGCCGCGCCGCCGCCGTCCGCGACTACCTCGTCAACCTCGGCGTCGTGGCCGACCGCATCTCGGTCGTCAGCAAGGGCAAGGAATCGCCGTTCTGCACCGAGGAGAACGAAGCCTGCTGGACCCAGAATCGCCGCGGCCATTTCGTGATCACGGCGAAGTAGTCTGCCACCAGCTACAAAGCATCCACGATCGCCCGCGCCGCAGCCTTCGGGTCCGGCGCGGCAATGATCGGCCGTCCCACCACCAGGTAGCTCGCGCCGGCGGCGAGGGCGTCCGCCGGGCTCATCGTCCGCTCCTGATCGTCTGCTGTCCCCACCGGCCCTGAGCCGTGTCGAAAGGGCGCGGCGCCGCCGCGGATCCCGGGCGTTACGATCGCGAACCGGTCGCCGCAGCGGGCGCGGAGGGCAGCCGTCTCGCGCGGGGACGCGACGACGCCGTCGAGTCCCGCCTCCCGGGCCAGCTCCGCCAGCCGCAGGACCTGATCCATCAGGTCGATCACGACCCCGGCGTCGCGGAGCGCCGCCTGGTTCATGCTCGTGAGGACCGTCACCGCGATCACGAGCGGCGGCTCGACGTTCCGCTTCGCCGCGGTCTCGTGCGCCGCGGCCCGCGCGGCCTGCATCATCGCCGTCCCGCCGCTCGCGTGGACGTTGGTCATCCACACGCCCAGCGCCGTCGCCGCCGCGACCGCGGTCGCGACAGTATTCGGGATGTCGTGGAACTTGAGGTCGAGGAACACCCGATCGCCGCGCTCGATCAGCGCCCGCACCATCGACGGGCCTTCGGCGGTGAACAGGCGGCTGCCGATCTTGAACCCGCCGACACCGCCGCGCAGCGCGTCGGCGAGCCGCAGCGCCTCGGCGCCCGTCTCCACGTCGAGCGCGACGAGCAGCCTGTCCTTCAGGAGCTGATCCACGCCTTCTCGCGCGCGCTCGTGTCGACGGTGCCGACGAGGTCCTGCAGGCGCGCGATCCCGTGCCTGGCCATGTAGGCGCGGATGCCGTCCATCAGCTTCGTCCAGATGAACGGGTCCACGAAGTTCATCGTCCCGACCTGCACGGCGCTGGCTCCCGCGATCATGAACTCGATCACGTCGTCGGCCGTCGCGATGCCGCCCATGCCGATGATCGGGATCGTCACCGCGCGACGGCACTCGTACACCATGCGGACCGC
>JANOJK010000690.1:0-4185 GCA_031408165.1 Acidobacteriota bacterium
GCGTGGACCCCGAGCCGCTCGGCGCGGTCGAGGGCCTCCCGCGCGATACCCGCGATGCTCCCCCACGCCACGAGGCCGATCGGCGCGTCGGGGTCGCCCACGATCGTGACGGCACCGCGCCATCCCATCAGCGGATCGAGCTTGCGGATGCGCTTCTCGTTCATCTTCGCGTGCATCACGCCGTTGGCCGTCGGCGCGCCGGACTCGTTGTGCTCGATTCCCGCCGCCAGATAGTTTCCGCCCGCCATGCCCGGCTCGCTGATGGGACTGATCCCCGATTCCGTCAGCGCGTAGCGGACGTAATGTTCCAATTCGCGAGGCGATGGCCGCCGGCGCTCGACGATCGTGAATCGCCGCGCGTCAATCGGATCGACGATCTCCTTGCGCTGCCCGATCTCCGCGTCCGACAGCAGGATCACCGGAGTCTGGTACTGCTCCGCGATGTTGAACGCCTCGATGGTCGTCGCGAACATGTCGGCAACGCCGGTCGGCGCGAGCACGGGGCGGACCACGTCCCCGTGGGCCGAGAAGACCGCCTGGAACAGATCGGACTGCTCGCTCTTGGTGGGCATGCCCGTCGAGGGCCCTCCCCGCTGGACGTTCACGCAGACGAGCGGGAGCTCGGCGATACTGGCGAGGCCGAGCATTTCGGTCTTGAGCGACATGCCGGGTCCGGAGGTCGCCGTCATCGCCTTCTGGCCGGCGAACGCCGCGCCCACCGCCGCGCCGGCGCCCGCGATCTCGTCCTCCGCCTGCAGCACGACGCCGCCGTACTTCCACAGCTCGCGCCCGAGGAACTGCATGATTTCCGTCGAGGGGGTAATCGGGTAGCCGCCGAAGAACGTGCAGCCGGCGACGATCGCGGCCGCTGCGCACATCTCGTTGCCATCCGCGAGCAGCGAGGGCACCGGCGAGGCGCCTGGCGCGCGGGCGGGCTGGAGGCGGCGCGCGCTGGCGATCGGATGCTCGATGGCGTAGCGCCGGCCGGCCTCGAAGGCCCGTTCGTTCCGCTCCAGCACCTCCGCGCTCTTCTTCGCGAACCGCTTGCGAAGACCGGCCAGCAGCGTGTCGGGCATGAGGCCGAACCACTCGGCCATCAGGCCGAGCACGACGGTGTTCTTGGCGGTGTCATTTCCCGCCAGCTCGCGCGCGATGGCCGCGATCGGGGCGCCGACGATTTCGCCCGGCGTCACGCCGGCGAGCGGCGGACCGCCCGCGCCCGGCGCGTACTGCGTGTCATACACCAGGACGGTGTGCCCTCCGATCGGCAGTTCCGCGCCGAACCGCAGGAAATCGTCCCAGTTCAGCGCGACCGCCACGTCGAGGACCCCACCGTGCGTATAGACCGGCCCGGTGGACACGCGCAGCCGGAACGACGACTCGCCGCCCCGGATCTGCGGGCCGAAGCTCTTGGTGAGCATGGCGTGATAGCCCTCGAGGGCCGCCGCCGTCATCAGGGATTCTCCGGCGGACACGACGCCGTCGCCGCCCGCCCCGGCCATACCGATGGTCAGATCGCGCATGACGAGTCGATCCGCAAATCGGGTACCGGGCGGGTATTACCGGGTTTCCGGCGGAACCGCGACTGGGTGCCGGATTCCCGGCAGCCGTGCGGACGTCCCTTGTCGCCCAACCCGGCCCGCCGGCAGGCGGTCTCAGGAGAGCCTCAGGAGGACCAGCAGTGAAGCTACACCTCAGACCGACCAGTGAAACCCGAGAATCGGGGTGTGCCGAATCTTCACCAGGCCGGACCGAGCAAAACTGGCTTCGGCTGCGAGACTCCGGCTTGAGAAGATGTCTAATCCTTCGTCTTCGTCCCGGAAACCCACGCCTGCACGCGGCGCTCGAGCACATCCAGCGGGACGGCCCCCTCGCCAAGGATGATGTCGTGGAACTTGCGGACGTCGAACCGCGCGCCGAGGTCGCGGCTGCTCGAGGCGCGAAGGTCGCGAATCCTCAGCTGGCCCACCTTGTACCCCAGCGCCTGGCCCGGCCAGACAATGTAGCGATCGACTTCGACGACGATGTCCTGCTCGGTCTTGGCGGCGTTCTCGCTGAAGAACCGGATCGCCTGGTCGCGCGTCCAGTGCATCGAATGGAGTCCCGTGTCCACGACGAGCCTGACGGCGCGCCACATCTCGTAGGTGAGCTGGCCGAACTTCGAGTACGGATTCGTGTAGAAGCCCATGTCCTCGCCGAGGGATTCGGCGTAGAGGGCCCATCCTTCGACAAAGGCCGTGTAGCTGGCGTTCTTCCGGAACTCCGGGATGCCTGGCAACTCCTGCGCGAGCGAGATCTGCAGGTGATGTCCCGGCACGGCCTCGTGCAGCGTCAGCGCTTCCATTTCCCACGTCGGACGCGCCTCCAGCTTATAGGTATTGGCGAACATCGTCCCCGGCCGTCCGACGAGGAACGCGCCGGGGTCGTAGTAGGCGGTCGTCTGCGACGGCGCGGCCGCGTCGGGGACGGCCTTCACGCCGTAGGTGTTTTGCGGGAGCCGCCCGAACAGGTGTGCGAGCTCCGGATCCGCCCGCTTGGCCACGTCGCGGTAGGCAGCGAGGAGCGAGGCGGCGTCCGTGAAATAGAACTGCGGGTCGGTCCGCAGGAACGTGACGAATTCGGCGTAAGAGCCGCGGAACCCCGAGGCGGCGATGACCTTTTCCATCTCGCCGCGGATCCGTGTCACTTCGGAGAGCCCGATGTCGTGGATCTCCTTTGGCGACAGCGTGGTGGTGGTGTGCCAGCGCACGTTGTAGGCGTACAGGGCGCTGCCGTTCGGCAGCGCGTCGGCGCCGACTGCTTGCCGGCACGCGGGCACATACTTCGTGGCGAGAAACTCGTGCAGCCGCGTGAAGGCGGGCCTCACGGACTGTTCGTACGCCTGCACGGCGCGCGCAAGGAGCGCGGCGGCATCCGGTTGCGCGATCGCGGCCGGCAGCTTCCTGAAGGGCTCGAGCAGCGGGCTCTGCATCGGATCCGCGACGATCTGGGCCTGCGCCTGGCCCGGCAGGTCACGGAGCGTCACCGCCGGCGGCGTCATGCCGCCGGCCAGCCCCCTTTCCATCAACGCGATCGTCTGGTCGATGATGGTGCCGGCGCCCTGAAGGCGCGCGATGATGTTCTCGAGATCCTCGCGGGAGGCGGCGGGCATCGACGCGATAACGCGCGGGATGTCCTGCTGGACGCCGTCCATCTGGTTGACCGGCATCATCAGGTTCCGCGCGGTGACGCCGCGGATCGGCATGGCGTCGTTGTGGAACCGGAGTCCGTCGACGGCGGTCTGCAGCAGATCCTTGTAGAGCGTGTGGTTCAACTGGTCGGCGGCGGGCAGGGCGCCGGGATCGATGGCGCCCGCCCGCATCAGGCTCTTTTTGAGATAGCTCTCCCGCCGCTCGATGGCCCCCGGCGAGTAGTCCGTCCATCGGGCGTTCTGTCCCGGGTATCCGAATGCCGTGGCGGTCTCCGGGTACTCGGCCATCCAGAACTTCCAGTCGTCGTCCAGCTGGGCGCGGAACGCCTCCGCGGGCGTGGGCCCCTTGTCGCGCGCGCAGGCGGCGGCGAAGGTGACGACGAGCACGAGGCTGGCGAGGAGCGTGTACCCCATGGGTGACGCATTCTCGCACACGGCGTTACAATGGGGGCTCTTCCCCTCCCTGGCCGGAGTGGTGAAACTGGCAGACGCGCGGGACTCAAAATCCCGTGGGGTTAACGCCCCGTGACGGTTCGACCCCGTCCTCCGGCACCAAATCACGCCACCAAAGACGGGCTCATTTTCGTGTCTCCTTGTTCGCGCGTCGTCTTTCAGCGCACGCGGTCCGCCATTACGAGTCGGGCTTGAAACGATGGATGGCGAATCGCCGCCTGCCAATCGCGTGAGGCGTCGAGCACCGCACGGGGTCAGGGCACGGGATCGAATTGATCCCCCAGCTCCACAAGGACCTCACCACGATCGAGCATCGCCGCGATAGTTGGCCAAGCAGTCTGAATCAACTGTCGCAGGCGCGAATTCGTCGTGTTCCCACAGGTGACAAGGACGACCTGCGGAGGCGGTCCTTGTTGCTCCAAGAGCTCGACGAAGTCGGCGTCCTTGGTCATGACGACCACGTTGGCACGACGAGCCGCCGCGAAGATCTCAGGGTCCGACGCGCGCTGCAGATTCAGATCACGAACAGGCAGGCATTCGAT
>JANOJK010000662.1:0-4998 GCA_031408165.1 Acidobacteriota bacterium
GTCCTCAAGGCGGGCGCGGGAGGCTACATGACGAAGGAAAGCGCTCCCGAGGAGTTGGCGAAAGCCGTGCGCAGGATTCTGGCCGGGGGGCAATACGTCAGTCCGGCGCTGGCCGAAAAGCTGGCCTTGCGTGTACAAAACGATCTCACGCGGACGCCGCACGAGACGCTCTCCGATCGTGAGTATGACGTCATGTCCCGGATCGGCTCGGGAAAGACCGTGACAGAAATCGCCGAAGCACTGTCACTCAGCGCAAAAACGATCAGCACCTATCGCACTCGCGTCCTCGAAAAGCTCGACGTCAAGAACAGTGCGGAGATCGTGCAGTACGCACTTCGGAACGGCCTGGTGATCTGACAACCTCCCGAACGTAGGAGCGGACGGCCGGCGCCGGTTTTCCCGCCTACAGCCTCCTTGTAAGACAAATACCGACAACGCTTTCAGCCTCCGTCCTACGGAAGAATCGGCCCGGGCCTGATAGACCCGACTGGCCTTGGGCTCTATTCTTCAATCCTGACGCGAGACGAGACTAGCTCCTCCCGCGAAGAGTAAACAGCGGGTAGCTTAAGAGGCCTTATCATCATGAGTTTGAAATTTGCGTCTGTGAATCTTAGCAAGAGAATCGTCTCGTTCGTCCTCAGTGCGACGGCTGTCTGTCTGATGACGGCAACCATCGCGACGGCGCAGCAGGGTCCGGCGCCTGTCCAGCTGGGATCGGCCGGTACTTTCGCGATTGTGAGCCAGAGTGGCATCACCGACGTATTTGCATCCGCCATTGTGGGGAATGTCGGAACGAGCCCCATCACCGGCGCCGCTCTCCTCCTCACGTGCGGCGAAGTGTCGGGGACGATCTACACCGTCGACGCGGCTGGCCCTCTCCCGTGCGCAGTGACCGACCCCACGTTCCTGACCTCGGTCGTGGGCGACGTGGGATTCGCGTACGACGACGCGGCGGGACGGGTCGCCCCCGATTTCACTGAGCTCGGCGCCGGTGAGATTGGCGGGCTGACCCTAAATCCCGGCCTCTACAAGTGGGGTACCGGTCTCTTGATTTCAACGGATGTCACGCTGTCGGGCGGTCCGGACGATGTCTGGATCTTCCAGGTGGCGGGAACGCTGAACCAGGCGAGCGCGAAACGAGTCACGCTGGCCGGCGGGGCCCAGGCCAAGAACATCTTCTGGGCGGTCGCCGGCGCGGTGACGATTGGAACGACGGCGCACTTCGAAGGGGTCGTCCTGGCGAAAACCATGATCGCCGTGAACACTGGAGCGACGGTGAGCGGCCGACTGCTGGCGCAGACCGCGGTCACGCTTCAGATGAATGCGGTGACCCAGCCCGCCAAGTAAGGACCCCTGCTCTCACGCGGGTCAGGCCCCGCACTCGCGCCGGTATATCAAAGGGTTACAGACGTCGGTCTGTAACCCTTTTTCAATTGGCAATGCACGGGTGACGGGTTGGCCTTCATTTGCGGAACCGGGCGCCGAGGTCGGCAAATTCCAGGGCCACGTTGAGCGTGTCCATGAACTCGGTGACGTTGATTGGCTTGGTGAGATACCGGAAGAACCCTGCCTCCAGCCCCCTTCTTGATGTCGTGCGGCATCGCGTTCGCGCTGAGAGCGACGACAGGAATATGCGCGGTGACGGGGTCGACGCGCAGGATCTTCAGCGCGTCGAGCCCGCTCAGTCCACGCAGGTTGATGTCCATCAGGATCACCTCCGGCAGCGAGTCGCGCGCGATCTGGATGCCGAGAATCGCATTCGGGGCGCTCAGGAGACGCATGTCGGGGCAGCGCGCGATGAGCTGCTCGACCAGTGAAAGGTTGGCGGGGTTGTCCTCGACATACAGCAGGATTCGCAGCCGCGTACCCGGGAGCGCCGGTGGCTGCCGGGTCGCCGTGAACCCGGCCCCCTCAACGCCCACGTCCGGGGCAACCGCCGCATTGAGTTCGATCCAGAACACGCTGCCCACTCCGACGGTGCTCTCGACGCCGATGGAGCCCCCCATCAGTTCGACGAGCCGCTTGCTCACGACGAGGCCGATGCCTGTGCCTTCCTCCGCGCCGGTCTCCTGTCCGAGCCGATTGAACGGCTCGAACAGCTGCGCCAGCTTGGCCGACGGCAACCCCGCGCCGGTATCCTTGATGCTGATGCGAACGCGTTCCGGGGTGCTCGTGGAGCACTCCACCGTCACCGATCCCCCCGCGCGGTTGTATTTGAGGGCGTTGGACAGCAGGTTGATGACCACCTGCTTCAACCGGGTGCGATCGGCGTGGACAAAACAGGGGACCGGGAACTGGCAAAAGCTCATGCGGATGCCACGCGTCTGGACCTGCGGCTCGATCATGGCCTGACATTCAACCATGACCTCAGGCAGCGACACCTGCTCGAGCGAGAGCGAGAGTTTGCCGGAGTCGATTTGCGCCAGATCGAGAATGCCACTGATCAGTTCCAGGAGATACCACCCGGCATGGAGGATCTGATCGATGCTCGCCTGCTGGGCTGAAGTGATCGTCGTGGCGTCGATCGCCATGAGCTGGGCGAAGCCGAGGATCGCATTGAGCGGCGACCGCAGCTCATGGCTCATGCTGGAGAGGAAATCCGATTTGGCGAGGTTGGCCCGCTCCAGCTCGACATTCTTCTCCAGCAGCACCTGGTCGAGGCGATTGCGTTCGGTGTCGACGTGCTTGCGCGCGGTATTGTCTGTGCCGATCAACAGATACCCGATGATCGCGTTGTATCCGTCGCGGAGCGCCGTGACGGACACGACCGCGGGAAAGCGGCTCCCGTCCTTGCGGATGTAGGTCAACTCATAGATGTCCTCGATGCCCCGGGCGGCCTTGAAGACGAGGGCCTCGAAACCCGGCGTGATCACGGTGCCGAGCTCGGTGCTCAAGGCCTCCGCGCGCGCGATCAGTTCCTGTGGATCGGAAATGTCGGCCGGCGTGATGGTGTTCACCACATCACCAACGTCATAGCCCAGCATGCGCTCGGCGCCGACGTTGAAGATCTGGATGACGCCCTTCGCGTCGGTGGCGATACTCGAGAAGTTGGCGCTGTTGAAGATCGCGCTCTGCAGGGCCCCCGCCTTGAGCAGCGCCTCTTCCGCATGCTTGCGCGCCGTGTTGTCGGTGCCAATCAGCAGATAGCCGATGATCGCGTCCTGCGCGTCGCGGAGGGCCGTCACGGACACCACCGCCGGAAACCGGCTGCCGTCCTTGCGGAAGTAGGTCAGCTCGTAGATGTCCTCGATCCCGCGTGACGCCTTGAAGACCAGGGCCTCGAACCCCGGCGCAATCGGAGTGGCGAACTCGAGGCTCAACGCCGTGGCGCGCAGGATCACTTCCTGCGGATCGGAAATGTCGGCCGGCGTGATCGTGTTCTTCACCTCCGCGGCGGTGTAGCCCAGCATCCGCTCGGCGCCCACGTTGAAGATTTGAATGACGCCTTTCGCGTCCGTGGCGATGCTCGAGAAGTTGGCGCTGTTGAAGATCGCGCTCTGCAGGGCCCCCGCCTTCAGTAACGCCTCTTCGGCCTGTTTGCGCGCGGTGTTGTCGGTGCCAATCAACAGATAGCCGATGATGACGTCCAGCGCGTCGCGCAGCGCCGTGACGGACACCACCGCCGGGAACCGGCTTCTGTCCTTGCGGATATAGGTCAGCTCGTAAATATCTTCGATCCCGCGCGAGGCCTTGAACACCAACGCCTCGAAGCCGGGAGCAATAAGGGTTCCCAGCTCGACGCTCAGCGCCTTGGCGCGCGCGATGACTTCCTGGGGGTCCGAAATGTCGGCCGGCGTGATCTTGTTCACCACGTCGGCGGCGGTGTAGCCCAGCATCCGCTCGGCGCCGACGTTGAAGATCTGGATGACGCCTTTCGCGTCGGTGGCAATGCTCGAGAAGTTCGCGCTGTTGAAAATCGCTTTCTGCAGGTGCCCGGTTTTCAGCAGAGCGTCGGCGCGGCCGGCATCCAGGTCCACCTCAGCTGCGTCAGCAGTGCTCTTGTCAGTAGTCAGCGCGGATCCCCAATCTCACCTTGCGGTCGTCGTGTCCATCGAGCGGCGGCCTGAAGACGTTCGTGTCGTGGCCTCAGGCGATTCTGCGCCATACCCCTTGCTGCGGCTGTGCTGAATTGCACACCGGGCGGTAGTTCGACCGTCGTCGAACTCGAACCTCGAACCCTCTTTACGTAGCGTGGCAGAGTCAGCTTTCTGGTCCCGAAGATGTGATCGCTAATCGCCGTCCAGCCCTCCCCTCAGACAAACACCGACAGAGCTTTCAGCCTTCGACCTGCCGGAGATTCAGCCGGCGCCTGATGGACCGGATCGGCGTTGGGACGTATTCTCCGATCCGGCGCGGGAAAGAGACCACGTTCCCGCGAAGAGTCAACAACCGGTTCAGCTCAGTAGAAGGCCTCATCATGACTTTTAAATGTGCGTTCGTTCTCAGTGCGATGGCTGTTTGTGTAGCGAGCGCAAACATCGCGGCGGCTCAGCAGGGACCTTCGCCGGTACAGCTCGGATCGGCCGGTAAGTTCGTGATTCTGAGCAAGACTGGAATCACCGACGTATACGCGTCCGCCATCGTGGGGAATGTTGGAACGAGCCCCATCACCGGCGCCGCGCTCCTGCTCACGTGCGGCGAAGTGACGGGGACCGTCTATACCGTCGACGCGGCTGGTCCGCTTCCGTGCGCGGTGAAGGACCCCACGACGCTGACCTCGGCCGTGGGCGCCATGGGATTCGCGTATGACGACGCCGCGGGACGAGTCGCACCCGACTTCACCGAGCTGGGCGCCGGACAGATCGGCGGGCTGACCCTCGCTCCCGGCCTCTACAAGTGGGGAACCGGCCTCTTGATCTCGACGAATGTCACGCTCTCCGGCGGCCCCGACGATGTCTGGATCTTCCAGGTGGCAGGAACGCTGAATCAGGCCAGCGCGACGCGGGTCACCCTGGCCGGCGGTGCGCGGGCGAAGAACGTCTTCTGGGCGGTCGCCGG
>JANOJK010000746.1:0-1620 GCA_031408165.1 Acidobacteriota bacterium
ATCTCCCCTCGCTCGTGTTGCGGACCGAGGGCGTGGAGTGGAAGAGCGCGCCCGGCAGCGAGGCCACGATCAAGTACGGCAACAACGAGATCCAGGTGCAGGGCCTGAAGCTCGTCAACGCCGACCAGGAACTGGACGTCGCGGGGCGCTTTGCGCTCGGCGACAACCCGCAGCTTGGCGCCATCGACGTGGCCGCGCGGAACGTCGACATTGCGCAACTGGAGAAACTCGCCCTCCAGAACCGCGGGTTCACCGGACGACTCAACGCGAAGGCGACGATTGCTGGCAGCGCGAAGGCGCCCGACGTGAAGGGCCACGTGGAGATCCTCGGCGGCGCCTTCCAGCAGTTCAAGTACGAGTCGCTGGTCGCCGACGCCACGTACACGAACAACCGCGTCGGCCTCGACGCGCGGCTGGTGCAGGCGCCGGGTGTCGAGCTCACGGCGAAGGGCTCCATTCCGATGAGCGCCTTCAAGCCGGCGCAGCCGGGCGTTCCACCGCATACGGAGGTCGGCGCCGCCGACTCCATCGATCTCCGCATCCAGTCCTCGCTCGTCAACCTGGGCATCATCCAGGGGTTCACGAACCAGCTCACGAACGTGACCGGCACGCTGCAGGCGGACGTCCGGGTCACGGGGTCCGGTCAGGACCCGCACCTCGGCGGCTACGTCGAGCTGCAGAACGGTGCCTTCGGCGTGGTGCAGGCGGGCGTCTCGTTCACCGGCATGAACACGCGGATCGAGCTGCAGGGGGATCGCGTCCACGTCCCGAGGTTCCAGGTCCTCGACGAGCACGGCAGGGCGCTCACCATCAGCGGCGACCTGGCGGTGCACGAGCGCCAGGCGGGCGCGGTCAACATCGCCATCGAGTCCGACGACTTCAAGGTGATGGAGAACGAGCTGGGGGAGGTGAACATCGAGTCCCATCTGAAGCTCACCGGCGAGGTCCGGCGCCCGCGGCTGGAAGGGGAGCTGCGGACCGATGCCGCGAGGCTCGAAGTCGACCGCATCCTGCTGATGTTCGCGAGCCCGTATTCCCAGGAGGCCTTGCCCGACGTCGTGTCGGCGCAGGAGACGACCACCAGCGCCAAGGGGGCCGACGAAGCGACCCGCGATGCGCTCGCGAGGGGACGCGAGCTGAGCGCGGCGCAGCCGGCGCCCGCGGCGGTGGAGACGGCGGCGCCCAAGACCGGGATCGCGTCGGCGCTCGCGCTCGATGTGCACTTCGTCGCGCCGGGCAACCTCGTGCTCCGCGGCAGCGACCTCCGCCCGGGAGGCGCGACCGCGGCGCAGGTCGGCAACGTGAACGCGACGGTCGGCGCCGACCTGCAGATCCAGAAGCAGCCCGACGGCCCGATCCGGCTGCGCGGCACCGCGACGACCGTGCGCGGGTTCTACGAGTTCCAGGGCCGCCGCTTCACGATTCAGCGCGACGGCTCGGTGAAGTTCACCGGGCTTCCGGACATCAACCCGGATATCGACGTCACCGCGGAGCGGCTGATCCCGAACACCGGGGTCACCGCGCGCGTGCGCATCACCGGCACCGCGCGCGCCCCGCAGATCACGCTCAGCAGCGATCCGCCGCTCGACGAGGCCGATATCCTGTCGCTGATCGTGTTCA
>JANOJK010000761.1:0-5104 GCA_031408165.1 Acidobacteriota bacterium
CCCAACTGGCTGGGGGACGCGGTGATGGCGTTGCCGGCGCTCGACGCCGTGCGACGGGCGTTCGAGGGGAAGACGCTCATTCTCGCGGCCGCCCCCCCGGTCGCCGCGATCTTCGCCGAGCAGACCGCGGCAGCCCCCGACGAGATCCTCGCCATCGATCCAGCGCGGGAGGCGGAGCAGCTCAGGGGCGCGCGCGCCGATGCCGTCCTGCTCCTGACCAACTCGTTCGGCAGCGCGTGGCGCGCGAGCCGCAGCGGGGCGGCGGAGCGGTGGGGCTACCGCGCCGGCGGCCGGGGCTGGCTGCTCACGCGCGGCGTGCGGCGCCCGCGTCCGCGCGTGCACCAGGTCGAGTACTACCTGGAGCTCGTGCGGGGCCTGGATCTCCCGGTTCCGTCCCACCTCGATGCGAGGCCCCGGATCGTCCCCCGCGCGGCGACGCTCGAGCAGGCGAGCGCGATGCTGGCGGCGGCCGGTCTCGGGCCGGGGCCGCCGATCGTCGGATTCGCCCCCGGCGCGGCCTACGGCCACGCCAAGCGGTGGCCGCCGGCGCGCGTCGCGCAGGTGATGGGGGCAGTCGCCGCCCGCGGTGCGGTCCCCCTCATGGTCGGGTCGGGCGCGGACCGCGACACGGGGCGTGCGATAGAATCGTCGCTGCCGCCGGGCACGCGCGTGGTGAACCTGATCGGCCGCACCACCCTGCGGCAGCTCGTCGGGGTGGTCGCGCGGTGCGCCGCCTTCGTGTCCAACGATTCGGGCGCGATGCACATCGCGGCGGCCCTCGGCGTGCCGCTGACCGCCATCTTCGGGCCGACCGACGAGCGGGTCACCGCGCCGGCGGCGGACGCGGACGTGATCGTGCGCGACGTGTTCTGCCGCCCCTGCATGCTGCGGGAGTGTCCGATCGATCACCGGTGCATGAAACGAATCGAGGTTGGCGTTGTCCTGGAATCGGTGCGGAACCATCTGGATGCGAACGAGCACCGCGAGTGAGCCACGCGAGCGGAGCGGGGATCGAAGGGGTCCCCGCGAGCAAGCGTGTTGGGGGGTTCCGGGGGGCGAAGCCCCCCGGACATCATGAGACGCGCCGTCTTTCTCGATCGTGACGGCACCCTCATCGAGGAGTCCGGCTACCTCGATCGCCTCGAGCGGCTGGTCTTCTTCCCTTTCAGCGTGGACGCCGTGCGCGTGCTCAACCGCGCCGGGTTCGCGGTCGTGATCGTCACCAACCAGGCGGGCATCGCGCGCGGGATCGTCGAGGAATCCTTCGTCGGCGAGGCGCACCGCCACATCGCGCGGCGCCTCGAAGCCGGCGGCGCGCGGATCGACGGTTTCTACTACTGTCCCCACTATCCGACGGGGACCGTCGCGAAGTACCTCATCGCGTGCGACTGCCGCAAGCCGCGGCCGGGCCTGTTGCTGCGCGCGGCCACGGATCTCGACCTGGACCTGTCCCGCTCGTTCGTGGTCGGTGACCGCTGGCACGATCTGGCCGCCGGGCACGCCGCCGGCGCGCGCGGCGTGCTCGTGCGCACCGGCCTGGGCGCCAGGGACGAAGCGGCGCCGCAGGACGGGCTCGAGCCCCACGCGATCGCCGACAACCTGATGGATGCTGCCGCGTGGATTCTGCAACAGCCATGACCGGCTCGACCGAGGGAGGACGGCTGCTCGCGCTGGTCGACGCGCTGGCGGGCCGCCGCGTGGTGATTGCCGGCGACCTCATCGCCGATGAGTTCATCTACGGCGAGATCGCGCGGGTCTCACGCGAAGCACCGGTCCTGATCCTCAACTACGACTCCAGCGAGATCGTGCCCGGCGGCGCCGGGAATGCCGCCGGGAACGTCGCGTCGCTCGGCGGCGCCGCGCGCCTGGCCGGCGTCGCGGGACGCGACGAAACCGGACGCCGGCTCCTCGCCACGCTGAGGTCACGCCGCATCGACATTCGCGCCGTGCACCGCCCCGCCGGATACCGCACGCCGACGAAGACGCGCATCCTGGCCGGCGGGATCCACTCCGCGAAACAGCAGGTCGTCCGCATCGACCGCGCGGCGTCCGCCCCGGTTGACGAGGCCGCGCGCGCCGCGTTCGAGTCGCGCGTCCTCCGCGCCCTCGGCGGCGCCGACGCGCTGCTGGTATCGGATTACGGAAGCGGCCTCGTCAGGCCCCAGCTGGTGACCGACGCGCGCCGGATCTTCCGCAAGCAGCGGTCCTCCCGCCTGAAGCGGTCCTTCCGCCTGAAGGCGGAAGCGACGGGACACGAGAGCGCGGAAGGCGTGATCATGGTCGACTCGCGCTACAGCCTGCTCAAGTTCCGCGGGATGACGGCGTGCACTCCCAACGAGTCCGAGGTCGAACAGGCGCTCGGCGTCCGTCTCGGCGACAACGCGCGCGCGCTCGAGCGCGCCGGACGCGCGCTGCTGACGATGACGAGGGCCGCGGCCGTGCTCATCACGCGTGGCAGCCGCGGCATGGCGCTTTTCGAGCCCGGCCGCCCGACCGTCCACATCGCGATCGTCGGGTCGGATCAAATCGCGGACGTCACCGGCGCCGGCGACACCGTCATCGCGACGTTGACCCTCGCGCTGAGCGCGGGGGCGTCGTTCGAGGACGCCGCGCGGCTCGCGAACCACGCCGGAGGCCTCGCGGTGATGAAGCGGGGCACCGCGACCGTCGGCGCGAGCGAGTTGCGCTACGCGATCAGCGGCGGCGCCGTCGGCCGCGCCCCGGGCCGGCTGTAACGTGGGGCGCGTCCTGTCCCGCGGCGAGCTCGTGGCGCAGGTCGAGGCGGATCGCGCCGCAGGCCTCACCGTCGCCTTCGCCAACGGCTGCTTCGACCTGCTGCACGTGGGCCACATCCGGTATCTCCAGGCCGCCGCCCGCGAGGCCGACCGCCTCGTCGTCGCCATCAACGACGACCGCTCCGTCGCCGAGTTGAAGGGGCCCAACCGCCCGCTGCTCTCCGGGCGCGATCGGGCCGAGCTCGTCGCCGCCCTGCGCGGCGTCGATTACGTCACTATCTTCCCCGAACCGACCGTCACGCCGCTGCTCCTCGCGCTCGAGCCGGACGTGCACTGCAAGGGGACCGACTACACCGTGGACACCGTGCCGGAGCGCGAAACCGTGCGCGCCTACGGCGGCCGCATCGCCATCGTCGGCGACCCTAAAGACCACTCCACGCACGACCTGATCGCACGCATCCGCGGGCGCGGGCGAAGCGGAGCCGGCGACGACGCGGCGGCGGAACGGAGGCGGCCAGGCGGGGTCCAGGGGATCCCGCCGATCGAGGAATGAATATTTTGATTGTGCGTCTCGGTGCGCTGGGGGACGTCGTCCACGCCATCCCCGCGGCGGCGGCGCTGCGCAAGGCGTTTCCGGCCGCGGGCATCGACTGGCTCGTCGAGGCGAAGCACCGTGACGTCGTCGATCTCGTCACCGCAATCGACCGGGTCGTCCCGCTCGAGAGCCCCACGCTCGCCGGATGGCTGGCCGTCCTGAAGACGCTGAGGCGCACCGCGTACGACATCGCGATCGATCTGCAGGGGCTGATGAAGTCCGCGATCCTCGCGCGCGCGTCGGGGGCTGCGCGCGTCGTGGGGTTTTCCATCTGGCACCTGCGCGAGAAGACGGCGCGGCCCTTCTACTCGGACGCGCACGATCCCGATGCGGGCCACGTCATCCGGATGAATCTCCGGCTCCTGCGCGCCCTTGGCGTCGACGATGACGAGATCCGGTTTCCGCTCGCAGCGGTCCCATCGCCGGCGCTCGAGGAGTTGCGCCGGACGCTCCCCGCGGGGGCCCGGTTCGCGCTCTTGAATGCGGGGGCCGCCTGGCCGAACAAGCGATGGCAGCCGGAGCGCTTCGGCGAGCTGGCGTCGTTTCTCCGGGATGCGTGCGGGTTGACGCCCGTGGTGCTGTGGGGGCCGGGGGAGGAGGGGCTTGCCGCCGCCGTGATAGCGGCCTCCTCGAACACCGCCGTCGCCGCCCCCCCGACCGGCGTCGCGGATCTCCTCGCGCTCGCGCGCGCGTCTGCGCTCGTCGTGTCGGGCGACACGGGCCCGCTGCACATCGCGGCGGCCGCCGGCACGCCGACGGTCAGCCTCTTCGGCCCGACCGATCCCGGGCGCAATGGGCCGTTTGCGCCGGAGGATGTGGCCGTCTCGCGGTACGAGGCGTGCGGCTGCCACTACGATCGCCGCTGCCACCAGACAGCATGGTGCCTGGGTGACGTGACGGTGGCGGAAGTCTGCGCAGCCGTCCAGCGCCGCCTCGCCTCGAGCCGCGTGGAGGCGGAAGGAAACGCCCCTGACTGAGCTCACGCGCCGCGTCGCGAAGCTGCACGCTCGCCTGGCTGTAGCGTTGGCGCGAAGGCGGGTCCCGCTCGGCTATTTCGTCGGCGTCCTCGCGCTCTGGCTCGCGGCGCCGACGCCGCGTTCGCTCGCCATCGGCGCCCTCGTCGGGGCGCTCGGCGAATCGCTGCGGATCTGGGCGGCGGGGCACCTCGAGAAGGGCAGGGAAGTGACGAGCACGGGTCCGTATGCGCTGACACGGCATCCTCTTTATGCCGGATCGGCCGTCCTCGGGCTGGGAGCCGCGATCGGGGCGAACAGCATCCCGGTGGCCGTGATCGTGTGCACCTACCTGGCGGTCACCATCACGGCGGCCATCCGATCCGAGGAAGCGCACCTCACGGACAAATTCGGCGGCGACTACCCGGCGTACCGCGACGGGAGAACGCCCGCCGCGGGGCGCCGCTTCAGCCTCGCGCGCGCGATGCGCAACCGCGAGTACCGGGCGCTACTGGGGTTCCTGGTTTTCCTGCTGCTTCTGGGCGCCCGGATGTACTTCTGAGGGTGGGCGCTTGCGGCGACGAGGGCGGCTGGCTATACTTACAGGTTCAGGCGACTGCAGGCAGCCGTGACGGGCGGTTAGCTCAGTGGTAGAGCACCGGCTTTACACGCCGGCTGTCACAGGTTCGAATCCTGTACCGCCCACTAAGGTGGAGGCAGGAAATGCTGAATGCGAAATGTTGATTGCGAATTTATCAACATCAAATTGGCAACCAGATTCAGCATTTAGCAGTTAGCATTCAACAGTCTGGAAGCTCATC
>JANOJK010000787.1:0-3645 GCA_031408165.1 Acidobacteriota bacterium
AGCGCGGCGCTCCGTCCAGCGGTTCACGCCGTCGTTGGCGGTGCCGTAGCGGATGTTGAAGGTCATGACCGCCAGCGGCTGGCGCTCAGGCGCCTGCCCGGACACGAGGACGACCGACAGGCACAGGGCGGAGGGCGCGAGGAGGCGGCGAACCATGGCGGGGATTGTATCTGCCGCCTGAGGGCGGAAGCTAGCCTCACCCTTTTTCCTCGTGCCACGGCCCACGGCTCTTCACAAAGGTCTCGAAGATCACAAAGGTCACAAAGGTCTCCTCGTGCCTTAGGCTGGAAGGGGTTTCAAAACCGGACCCGCGAGTCGGGAGGGAGGCCACCGTTTGCAGAGTGGCCGTGAAGTGCAGGTTTTTCGTGCCGGCCACGGCGCAAATGGTGGCCTGCGGCAGATACAATCCCCGCCATGGTTCGCCGCCTCCTCGCGCCCTCCGCCCTGTGCCTGTCGGTCGTCCTCGTCTCCGCGCAGGCGCCTGAGCGCCAGCCGCTGGCCGTCATGACCTTCAACATCCGCTACGGCACCGCCAACGACGGCGTGAACCGCTGGACGGAGCGCCGCGCTCTGCTGATCGACGTCGTCCGCGAGCAGGCCGCGGACGTGATCGGTCTGCAGGAAGCGCTCGCCGAACAGATCGACGAGATCGCGGCGGCGCTCCCCGCCTTCGGCGTCATCGGCGTCGGGCGGGACGACGGCGCGCGCAAGGGGGAGTACGCGGCAATCCTGTTCAGGCGGGACCGGTTCCAGGTGTCGGACGCCGGGACGTTCTGGTTCTCCGACACGCCCAACGTCGTCGCGTCGACGTCGTGGGGGAACCGCATCACCCGCATCTGCACCTGGGCGCGTCTTGTCGATCGCGACGGGAGCGCCTTCTGGCTCTTCAACGTGCATCTCGATCACGAGTCGCAGCCATCGCGGGAACGGAGCGCGCAGCTGCTGCGCGCGCGCATCGACGAGCGCCGCGCGCCGCGGGAGCCCGTCATCGTCACCGGGGACTTCAACGCCGGGGAGCGCAACCCGGCGGTGGCCGCGATCACGGCGGGGGGCGCGTTTGTGGACACGTTCCGCGTGAAGTATCCCGACGAGCGGACGGTGGGGACCTTCACAGGCTTCGACCCCGCGAAGGTGGCGGGGGAGAAGATCGATTACGTGTTCGCGCCCGCGGCAGCCGAGGTCCTCCGCGCGGCGATCGTGCGCACGGCGCGCGACGGCCGGCTGCCGTCCGATCATTTTCCGGTCATCGCGCAGATCCGGCTGCCGCCCGGCGGATAGAATCTGTTGATGGTCTTCCGTCTCGCCGCCGGCTCAGCGCTCGTGCTCGCCCTGTCATCCGCATTCCAATCCGCCTCGACGCCCGAGATCGCCATCGTCAACGCGCGCGTCTACACGGGAGACGCGGCGCGTCCGTGGGCTGAGGCCGTCAGCATCCACAACAACCGGATTGCGGCCGTGGGGACGACGGCGGAGATCAAGGCGGCGGGTGCGGCGCGGACGATCGACGCGGCGGGACGGCTGCTGGTCCCGGGGTTCAACGATGCGCACGTGCACCCCGGCGCGATGCCGGAGGCGACGAGGCTCGAGGGGCCTCCCGCGCTCGAGCACGATCCCACGCTCGACGAGGTGATCGCGCGGATCAAAGCTGCGACGCCGAACACCCCGGCAGGGCGCTGGATCGTGGGAGAGGTGGGGTCCTTCGTCCTCGACGATCCGCGCGCGACACGCGCGACGCTGGATCCGCTGACCCCCGACCACCCGCTGCTGCTTCACGCCTGGACGGGGCACGGCGCGATCGTCAATTCCGCGGCGTTGCGGGTCCTGAAGATCGGCGAGACCGAGCCGGATCCCGCCGGCGGCTTCTTCGGGCGGCAGGCCGACGGAAAGACGCTCAGCGGCCTCGCCCACGAGTACGCCGACTACGACCTGCGCCGCCGGCTGTCGATGATCCCGGACCGCGCCGCGCAGGTGAAGGCCTTCGAGGCGTTTGCCGCGGAGGCGGCCGGATTCGGCATCACGAGCGTGCAGGCGATGATGACCGCGTATCCCGCGGACGAAGCGGCGCCGTGGATCGCCGCCGCGAATCTGCCGGTGCGCATGCGCCTGATTGACTTCCCGCTGACGCCGATGACGGAGTGGCGCGAGCCGTTGTCGCGGCGCGCAAGGAGCACGTCCCCGATCGTCACGATCTCGGGCACGAAGTGGATCGTGGACGGCACCCCGGTCGAGCGGCTGGCGCTGCTGCGCCAGCCCTATGCCGACGCGCCGAAGACGCTGGGGCGGTCGAACGTCTCGGATGTCGATCTGCGGGCGTTCCTCAAGCGCGCGCTCGACGCGCGCGAGCAGCCGATGTTCCACGCGGTCGGCGACGGCGCGATCGCGATCGTGCTGGACGCGCTCCAGGACACAGGCGGGGTGCGGTGGCTGACCCTGCGTCCGCGCATAGAGCACGGCGACATGCTGCAGGCCGAAGACTTCGCCCGCGCGGCCCGGATGGGGGTCGTCCTCGTGCAGAACCCCTCGCATTTCATGATCGCGCCGGTGATGCAGCAGCGGCTCGGCCCGGCGCGCACCGGCCGCGCGGACCAGGTGAAGGGCACGATCGCCGCGGGCGTGCGGCTCGCCATCGGGTCCGACGGCCCGCTGAATCCCTTCCTGAACATCATGTTCGCGGTGATGAATCCAACCAATCCGTCCGAGGCGCTGACCGTGGAGCAGGCGGTCGCCGCTTACACGCGCGGCTCGGCGCACGCCGAACTGGCGGACCGGCAGAAGGGGACGATCGCGGTGGGGATGCTCGCGGATCTCGCGCTCCTGTCGCAGGACATCTTCAAGACGCCGATCGCCGACCTGCCGAAGACGACGAGCGTCCTGACGATCGTCAACGGACGGATCGTCCACCGATCACCGGCATTGCCTGACGTTGCCGTGCTGCTGGCGCGTTGAGGATCGCCGGCCGGGTCCTGACTGTTGCGACCGCGAGATCAGGGCGTTCGCCATGGCACAGATTATGGTTCAACAAAAACGGAGGCAGCTCATGCGCAAGGGTCTTGTCCCGGCGGTCCTTCTCTTACTGATGGCCATCCCTCTCGGCGTTGGCGCGCAGCGCCGCGGCGGCGCCGGGGGAGGGGCGGTCACTTTTGCGGTTTCTGTATCGGATCCCTCCGGGACGCCGATCCCCGGCGTGAAGGTGACGCTGACGGGCGCGTCGGAGCGCACGGCGCAGACCGAGGGCGGCCGCGCCGTCTTCGAGGGCCTGCCGTCGGGGCCGTATCGATTCCGCTTCGACAGGGAGGGTTTCGTCGCGCTCGAGCGCGAGCTTGCCGGCCGCGGCGGCCCGCCGATTGACGTCAAGGTCACGTTGACGCCGGCGCCTTCCCCTCCCTCGTCCCGTCCGGCTCCATCCGCTCCATCGGCACCATCGGCTCCACCACCGGCGCCGGCCGTCGACGCCAAGCCTGTCGTGCTCGACATGCCCGCGTTCATCGAGAAGAACTACGTCGGCAGAGCGGCGGGAAAGATGACGCCACTGGCGTGCAGCACCGGCGGCGTGTCGACGCTCGTGCAGATCAACGAGCCGCTCGTGGACCAGGTGCACGCGGAGGCCGACGAGTTCATCTACGTGATCGCCGGCCAGGGGAAGGC
>JANOJK010000838.1:0-1665 GCA_031408165.1 Acidobacteriota bacterium
CTGCACCGCGCGGACGTTGACCCGGCCGGGGGTGACAGCATGCCACGCCAGCGAGCCGAGCCCCAGCCCGAGCAACACCAGCGGTATGAGCTGGATGGACCCCTCGGTATGCTGCAGGAGCAGGAGCTCGACAGCCGTGCCCGCCATCCCCATCACCAAGATGGCGAGGAGCCATCGGCGGACGATCTGGAGGGTCGACATCCCTCCCATCCTACCCGCGAACCAGCCACGGCCCTCCGTCACGACATCTCACGCCAGATCGCAGGGTCAGCAGGGCCCGCAGAGCGCCGCAGCGCACTCTTCCCTTTCCAGTGCGTTCCCGTGCAGTCCTGGCGAGATCGCTCCCTGGCGTCGGCCGGTTCTGCGGCCGGGGTCTGTTGCTTCATGCACGTGGCTCACGCTGTGGCTACCGAAGCGTGTTGTAGACCAGCGCCACGAAGTCGTCCGCGCCCATCATGCCTTTCCCCCACGACGCGTCGAACGCCGCCGAGGGCTTCGCCGCCTGGACCTCGGCGAGGGTCCTGCCTCCCGCCTTGAGCTTGTGCACCCCGTCGCGGACGGAGGTGAGCATGCGGCCGAAGGCCTCGAGCGAGGGGCGCTGCGCCAGCGGTCCGTGGCCGGGAACGATCCTGGTCCGGGCGTCCGCGATCGCCAGCGCCTTGTCCACCCCCGCGATCATTCCGTTGATGTGGCCGCCGGTCGAGGCGTCGATGAACGGATACATGCCGTTGAAGAAGACGTCTCCCATGTGCAGCACGTTTGCCTTCGGGAAGAACACGAAGATGTCAGTGTCGGTGTGCGCCGGGGGCACGCGGGTCAGGTCGATCTGCTCGCCGTTGGCGTTCAGCGTCAGGCCCGACGCGAAGGTCTGGGTCGGCAGCGCGGCGGTCGGCGCCGGATCGAAGTGCATGCCGAGAAGATCGTGCGGCTCGATCAGGCGCTTCTTCGTGTTGTCGTGTGCGAACACGTCGGCGCCGGCCTTCCGGAAGTTCGCGTTGTTGTCCGCGTGATCGAAATGCCAGTGCGAGTCGATCATCGACTTGATGGGCGATCCGTCGAGCCCATCGAGCACCGCTTTCAGCCGCGGCCACGCGGGCGTGACGAATCCGTCCACGACCAACTTGAAGTCTCCGTGCGACACCACGACGTTGCCGCCCGGACCGGACAGCAGGACGAGCCGCGGGCCGAGCCTCGTGGTCTCGATCGGCGCTGCGCCAATCTGTGCGCGCATCGCGTCGGGCGTGTTCGCCTGGGCTACCAGGCCCGCGGGCGCGTAGCGCAGGAGGCACGCGCCGCCGGTCAGGAAGCCGGTGGTGCGCAGGAACGAACGTCGGGATGCGAGCAGGTCAATCGGCATCCGGAGAGCATACTTCGCCCGGGGCTACGGCGGCAGGCCAACCTCCTTATACTCCTGCCATGCCTGACACGATCGGTTTCATCGGCCTGGGTCTGATGGGCAAGCCTATGGCGGCGAATCTGCTGAACAAGGGTTTCCGGCTCGTGGTCCACAGCCGGAGCCCGGGCCCTGTGGACGAACTGGTGGCGGCGGGGGCCGCGAGAGCCGGATCACCCGCCGAGGTCGCGCGGCGCGCGGCGCGCATCATCACCATGCTGCCCGATTCGGCGGACGTGGAGCAGGTGGTGGAAGGGGCGCAGGGGATCTTC
>JANOJK010000901.1:0-3750 GCA_031408165.1 Acidobacteriota bacterium
AGGTCGAAGACCTGCGCACTCGCGACGAGAAAGCGGTCCACCGGATCGCGGTGGCGCGTTTTGAGCGCGCGGCTCGCGAACGCGACCTCGCGCGTGATCGGCGCCTCTTCGACCGGCGCGCGTTCGAGGGCCTCGCGAACCCAGCGCTCACCGGGCGCGTCGACGGCCACTCGCTTACGCTCGATGAGCAGCAGGGCCTCCCAGACGCTGAGCGGTGAGAGCCACAGTCGGGTGTCCTCGGCGGTGAGCGCCGCGGCCACGCGCGCAGTGAGGCGATCCGGGTCGAGCAGGCTCCACAGCCAGATGTGGGTGTCGAGCAGCAGGTTCATCGCGGCTCCGACCACACCTCATGGGGTTCGACGGGCCCGATGAGGTCGCCCGTAATCCGGCCCCGGTTACGCATCACGCCGAGCCATGAGGTGACGCGAGCCGGCGATCCTGCCGGGACCACGTCGGCCAGGGGCTTTCCGAAGCGCGTCACCCGCAGAGGGCGCCCTGTGCGGCGCACCCGGTCCAGCGCGGACAGGCACGTCGCCTTGAACTTCGACACCGCGATTTCATCCACGAGTAATAATACTATGGTCAACGACCATGGTCACAACTCTTCCCACCGCAGCCCGGGCGCGCTATCCGGCCGACGAGGCGCACCCAGCCGACCTCGCCCGTCGCGTTGCGAATGAATTTCGGGGCCTTGACACTCAATGCCCGCGGGAGTCAGAGTACGCGATCTCGGACGATGTTCAGATTCGCACAGTCCACGATCGCCATCGTGCTGACCAGCCTCGCTGCAGCCGGCGCTGCGTGCCGGACGCCGCAGGGCAGCGGCCCCGCGCCGGGGATCATTCAGCCGGGCGCGCCCGGGCAGGAGAGCCGCATCGTCGGCGCCGAGCAGGCCCGCGACCTGTCCAGGGTCGGGGCGACCGCGGGGGACGTGAAGTTCATGCAGGGCATGATTCATCACCACGCACAGGCAATCGACATGACCGAGCTGCTGAAGTCGCGCTCCCGCAGTGAGGACATGAAGAAGCTCGGCCTCCGCATCCAGGTGTCGCAGACCGACGAGATCAGGATGCTGCAGCGCTGGCTCCAGTCGCACGGCGCGGACGCTCCCGATCCGCACGCGATGCACATGCCCGGGATGGTGATGCCCGGGATGGACCACGGGCCGATGATGCCCGGGATGCTGACGCCGGCGGAGATGGCGCGCCTCGCGGAGCTCAAGGGTGCCGCGTTCGATCGCTTTTTCCTCGAAGGCATGATCAAGCATCACGGCGGCGCGATCCTGATGGTGAAGGAGCTGTTCGAGACGCCCGGCGCCGGGCAGGACTCGAGCATCTACGCCTTCGCGTCCGACGTTGTCGCCGATCAACAGATGGAAATCGACCGCATGAGCGGCATGCTCGCCGCGCTCAAGGAGCCCGTGAAATGAAGCCCGTCGTCATCCGGCTGCTGTCCGTCTCCGCCATCTCCGCCGCGCTCGCGATCGCCGGGACCGCGCAGGAGAAGCCGGCCACGTCGATCACCAACGACCCGCGCGTTGGCCTGAAGGCAGGCTTCCGGAACGCGGGCGTTGCCGCGCGCGGCATGGAGCTCGTCGCGACGATGCCGAGGGCCGAGGGGTTCTACGATCCGACGGCGCCGGCGGGAAGCATCTCCACGCCGAGGGGTAACCGCGGCGGCCGCGGGGGCGGGCGCGGGGAGGCCGCCGCCGAACCGGAACCCGGCGGTGCGGCCGCCGCCGCGGTCCCTCCAGCCACAACCGACCCGCCGCCGGCCTCAGCCGTCACGCCCCCTGGCACCGCGACTACCCCGCCGGCCGATCAAGCGCCCGCGGGCACGTCTTCCGCGAAGCCGCCGACGCCGCCTGCGGGCGGCGGGTTGAACTTCGCGAACTCGGACATGGCGTTCCGCCGCGCCGACATGTTCCTGGGCAATTTCAACGGGTTCAACACCTACGACATCGAGACGCCGAAGAAGCCGCGGCTGCTCGCCTCGGTCGTATGCCCCGGCGGGCAGGGGGACATGTCGGTCCATGGCAACCTGCTCTTCATGTCGGTCGAGCAGACCCGCGGCCGCGTGGACTGCGGCACGCAAGGGGTGACCGAAACGGCGAGCCCCGAGCGGTTCCGCGGCGTCCGCATCTTCGACATCACGGACATCAGCAAGCCGAAGCAGGTGGCCGCCATCCAGACGTGCCGCGGCTCGCACACCCACACGCTCGTAACAGACCCGAAGGATCCCGCGAACCTCTACATCTACGGCTCGGGCACGGGGCAGGTCCGTCCGGGGGAAGAGCTCGCCGGCTGCTCGGCCAAAACCCCTGACGAAGATGCGAACACGGCGCTCTTCAGCATCGACGTCATCAAGGTGCCGATCGCGGCCCCCGCGAAGGCGGCGATCGTCAACCGGCCGCGCATCTTCGCTGACGAGGCGACCGGCGCGATCGCGGGTCTCGAGAAGGGCGGCGACAGAGGGCCGGGCACGCAGGCGGCGCGGGTCACGAACCAGTGCCACGACATCACCGTCTTTCCGGCGGTCGGCCTCGCGGCCGGCGCCTGCTCCGGCAACGGCATCCTGCTCGACATCTCGGATCCCGTGCATCCCAAACGCCTCGACGCGGTGTCGGACAAGAACTTCGCGTACTGGCACTCGGCGACATTCAACAATGACGGCACCAAGGTGATCTTCACCGACGAGTGGGGCGGCGGCACGGCGCCGCGCTGCCGCGCGACCGATCAGCTCACCTGGGGCGCCGACGCGATCTTCGACATCGTCGACAGGAAGATGCAGTTCGGCGGGTACTTCAAGATGCCGGCCGCGCAGACCGAGCAGGAGAACTGCGTCGCGCACAACGGCTCGCTCATTCCGGTGCCGGGGCGCGACATCATGGTCCAGGCGTGGTACCAGGGGGGCCTCTCGGTGTTCGACTTCACCGACTCGGCGCACCCGGTCGAGATCGCGTTCTTCGATCGCGGGCCGCTCGACGCGAAGAACCTCATCGTCGGCGGCTACTGGTCGACCTACTGGTACAACGGCCGCATCTACGGATCGGAGATCTCGCGCGGCGTCGACATCTTCAGGCTGAGGCCGACCGAGCACCTCTCGCAGAACGAAATCGACGCCGCAAGCCTTGTCCGCATGGACGAGTTCAACGCGCAGGAACAGCCGAAGATGACGTGGCCGGCGACTGCCGTGGTGTCGCGAGCGATCCTCGATCAGCTGAATCGCAGCAGGGGCATCTCGGAGGCCCGCGCGACCGCCGTGAAGGCGGCGATCGACAAGACCGAGAAGGACAATGCGTCAAAGCCGGCCGTCGACCAGCTCGAGGCCGTCTCCCGGCAAGTCGAGAGCGACGCCGCCGGGGCGGGCGGCAGGGACGCCAATCGGCTGAAGGCGCTGGCGGCGGCCATGAAGGCGCGCGCCGCGAGGCTGCGCGCCTCGTAGCGCGCCGTCGCTCTAACGGATCGTCACGTTATCGAATGTCGCCGTCGCGGTCGCGCCCACGTTGTGGCTCGTGACCGCGATGCCGACAAACACCGTCGTCCCCATGGGGATCGTCTCGGTCCCCACCAGGGTCCAGGTCACGCCATCCGCCGAATCGTAGGCGGTGAAGCCGTGGCCGCTCCGCGTCAGCTTGACCCACCGCGGCGCGGTGGCCATCGGACCACTCGTGCCGGTGCTCGCTCCGCCGCGGGCGGTCCGCCGCTGGAAGGCTGTCCCCTTTGCGGGCGAGACCAGCATGAAGGCGTG
>JANOJK010000981.1:0-2825 GCA_031408165.1 Acidobacteriota bacterium
GTCCGGAGGACCGGCTCGATGCGATGGAACGCGTTGTACAGCATCGGGCGGATCAGCTCCGTCATGCCGGCGTCCATGATGACGAACAGGCGCTCGGCTCCAGCCTCCGCCCCCCGGTTGCCAGCCTCCTTCACATCGACCACGCGCGTCAGGAGGGCACCCGCGGGCGCGACGATCTGGCGCCCCGGCTCGAGCACGATTGCCAGGCCGGATTCGCGGACGATCGGCAGGACGGCGTCGGCATACTCCTGCGCAGTCGGCACGCGCGACCCGTCGTACGACACTCCCAGCCCGCCGCCCAGGTCGAGGTGTTCGATGACGGTGCCGTCGGCGGCCAGCTCCCGCGCCAGGGCCACGAGCGCCTTCGCGGCGCGCGTCAGCGGATCCAGATCGGTGATCTGCGATCCGATGTGCGCGTGCAAGCCGGCGATCCGGACCCCCGCCATCCCCCGCGCATGCGCGCACAGGGCCTTGACGTCCGCGGTGGCGATGCCGAACTTGTTGGTCCTGAGGCCGGTCGAGATGTGCGGATGGGTCTTCGCGTCGACGTCGGGATTGATGCGGATCGCGATCGTCGTGCGCGTCTCCCGCTCGCGCGACAGCGCATCGACCCGCTCGATCTCACCGGCGGACTCGACGTTGATCGTGCGGACTCCCAGATCGATCGCATGGCCGAGGTCGGCCATGGTCTTGCCGACGCCCGTGAACACGATCTGCGACGGGATGAAGCCGGCGCGGAGCGCGACGTCGATCTCGCCGCCGGAATTGGCGTCGGCGCTGCTGCCGAGGCCGCGGATCAGGCGCGTGATGGCCAGCGTCGAATTTGCCTTGAGCGCGTAGTGAATGGCGTGCGGGTAGCCGGCAAACGCCTCGTCGATGGCGCGATAGCGCCCGGCGATGGTGGCCGCGCTGTAGACGTAAAGGGGCGTCCCCTCGTCGGCGGCGATGCGGTCGAGCGGCACGCCGTCGCACACCAGTGCGGATCCCTGTCTGTAAAAGCCGGTCAAGAGTGGATTCAGGAAAAAGTGTAAGATACCAGATAAAGACGCATGTCTGCTGATTCCGCGGCTGCGCAGCCCGCCACGCCTGACAGCCTCATCGAGCAGTGCCTGGCCGGCGATCAGGTCGCCTGGGAACAAGTCGTGCGCCAGAACTGGCGCAAGGTCTTCAACGTCGCGTACAAGTTCGTCGGCAAGCACGACGAAGCCGAAGATCTCACGCAGGACATCTTCCTGAAGATCTTCAAGGCGCTGAAGACGTTCGACCGGCGCGCGAACTTCCAGACCTGGATCATCAGCATCAGCCGCAATCTCTGCATCGACCACTACCGCAGCGTGCGGAAGGAACGGCAGACGATCGCGCGTGACGTGGACTCGAACGACCTGCAGCCGGCGACCACGGATCGCGGCCCCTACGCCCAGGCCGAACACCAGGCCCTGCGCGCGCAGCTGCGACAGGCGCTCGAGACCCTGCCGATGACGCTGCGGACCGCCGTGGTGCTCCGCGACCTGCAGGAGCTGTCGTACCAGGAGATTGCCGATCGCCTCGGGCTGCCCGAGGGGACGGTCAAGTCGCGTATCAACCGCGGGCGCATCGAGCTGGCGCATCAGTTGCGCCGCCTGCAGGAAAATCAGCCGGTCAAGCCGCGCCGGCGCGGCACGGTCCGGCCGGGGCCGGGAGCTGATCGATGATCCCGGGAGCTGATTCAATGATCAATGAGGATAGTGGGAGTTTCTGAATGAACATCACGACCGAACACGCGAGCGGCATCGCGGTCGTCAGGGTCGGCGAGTCCCGCCTGATGTACCCCCTTCTGTCGGAGTTCTCGGCGGCGGTGCAGAAGCTGATCGCCTCCGGCGAGCGCCGCGTGGTCGTCGATCTGTCGGCCGTGGGTTACGTGGACAGCGCGACCATCGGCTGCCTGATGGACCTGTACCGCCAGGCGAACGCCGCCGGGGGGGCGCTGAAGCTCGCCGGCGTCCAGAAGCGCGTCGAGACGATGCTCACGATGACCGGGGCGCAGAACTTCATCGAGGTACACCCGGATGAGCCCAGCGCCGTCAAAAGCTTCGGAGCCTGAGATGCGCACCATCAAGATGACGACCGGCGCGGCGCTGAGGCTCGACGGCGACCTGCTGTCGGTGCTCGAGGCGTTGTACAAGGAGATTTCGACCCGGCAGGACCTGCAGGCGACGTTCGAGGACATGGCGCGCGAAATCCAGCACGTCATCGAGCAGATGACCGACGACGAACGCCGGCACTACCTCTCGGAAAGCCTCTTCCTCAACACCGTGTCGTACGAAAACGATCGGCTTGGGGCGTACATGAAGAAGCTGACAAAATAGGCGTTGGGCTTTGGGCTTTAGGGGTCTTTAGGCTTTAGGCTTTAGGCTTTAGGAAGTAACTCGAAGCCTCTGGCTTTTCCCAAAGCCCAAAGCCTAAAGCCCAAAGCCCCCAAAGCCCAAAGCCTAAAGCCCAAAGCCTAAGAAGACTGCGTGTCCCTGATCTACCTCGCCACCCGCTTCACGTGCAGCTGGCCCTGGAGCACGATGGTGCTTCTGTGCGACGGCCGCCTGGTCTGCGGCTGCGCGGATCCCTACGGCAAGCGTGTGCTCGGCGACACGCGGACGGCGTCGGTGTCCGCGATCTGGACCGGCGAGACTGCATCCGCCCTGCGCCGCGACATCGTGGCCGGCGGCTCGACGTTCTGCGGCGACTGCCCGCTGAAGCTGCCGCTCGGGAAAGACGAGGCGCCGCCTGCCCGCGGGCTCGACGTCGGCGCGCTCCCCTCCCGCATCTACATCGAGTGCACCGCCGCCTGCAAC
>JANOJK010000989.1:0-3933 GCA_031408165.1 Acidobacteriota bacterium
CTTCAACCGTCGTGAAGAGACTGATCGTGCCCCGGTTGATCGGCCCCGTAAAGCGCGTGCTCGCAGGGTTCTGCGCGAAGGCGCCCACGAATCGGGCGTCGACCGGATAGACCGCGATGCCGGCGTCACTCAGAGCCCGAGTCGCGCGCCGGACCGCCTCAAAAACATTACTCGTACTCAGGCCCGGAGCACCGCCTCTGCCAACCGGATCGTTGAAAGACAACGGGAACGAGAAGAAGACGAACGGCTACCGCCTGCCGGGTGTGCGCACCAACCGGCCCGATGGCGGGTTCGATGTCAAGTACGACATCCCGCTCGCGCTCTTTGACTGCCTGCTGGACGACGGCGTCACGCCGCACCAGGACTGGCATAACGGGTGCGGCGAGACGCATCCCGAGTGGTGGGGGCACAGCTTCTTCCGCCATTACCCGAACCACGGGTTCGTCGGGGACGTGTTCACCGTGAACGGCAAGGCGTATCCCTTGCTCAAGGTCAAGCGCCGCAAGTACCGATTCCGTGTCCTCGGCGCGTCGATCGCCCGCATTTACGAGCTGATGATCATGCGCAAGCGGCCGGGCCAGACGATCCAGGCCGTCCCCGGCCTGCAGGGGCAGTACAGCTTCGGCTCCGTCAATGGCCAGGGGCAGTTCGAGCGCGATCTCGGCGAGCAGTGTTTCCGGTTTAGGCAGATCGCGTCGGAAGGCGGCCTCCTCCCGCTGGCCGTTGACCGCGACATGTTCGAGATCTGGCCGGCGAACCGCAAGGAATTGATCGTGGACTTCACGAAGGTCATGGACGGCGCGGACACCAAGGACGGCGACGAGTTCTACCTCGTGAACATCCTGAAGATGAAGAACGGGCGCAAGCCGAATACCGAGCCGATGATGCGGGAGTATTTTGCCGACGGATCGGTCGGGGGATTCGTGCCGGACCCGGATTTCGATCCGCGCTATTGCGTGCCGCTGATGAAGATCGTCATCGACGGCGGCGGTCTCGCCGTGGACAACAGCCGCATGCCCGACCTCCTGGGCCTCGACGGCGGCCTGCGCAAGCTGCCGCCGCTTCCGGCCAGTTTCAGCGGCGTGCCCATTCGGACCTTCGAGCTGGCGCGCTCGGGCGGGGCGGGGGGCGAAGATGAATGGATCATCAACGGGATGACGTTCGATCCACTGGTGAATCTCGCCCGGCCGAAAAAGGGCTCGGGCGAGATCTGGGTGCTGAAGAACGGCAGCGGCGGCTGGGTGCATCCGATGCACCTGCACATGGAGGAGCATCGGGTCATCGCGATCAAGCGCGCAGGGTCCGGCCAGGCGCTGCCGCTCCACAAGGACCAGCCGTCCAAGGAGGACGTGGCGGACCTCGGGCCCAACGAGGAGCACTGGATCTACCGGAGGTTCAGGACCTTCGAGGGTAAGTACGTCGCCCACTGCCATAACCTGGCGCACGAGGATCACTCGATGATGTTCGGGTGGGAGATCGTTCCGTAGCCAGCTAAATGACGACCGCGGGCCGGGGCTTGCCGTGTGGCGGCGACCCCCGGCCCACCGGTTCCCGGTGGTCCGGGGACAAAGCAAACGCGCAGAGGTCCGGCCAACGGGGATGCCCGACGAGTGCGGGAGGCGTGAGATGAGAAAGACAACTTACCTCGTCGTGCTGGTCGCTTCGGTGCTGGTCGCATTCGCGATCGGATCGTGGACGAGCCAACTCGGCGCCACCCCCGGACAATCGGGACGCCGGATTCACCATTACGCGTGTCCGATGCACCCGACCTACACCTCGCAGCATCCGGGCACCGCCCCGTGCTGCGGCATGGCGTTCGAACCCGCGTACGAGGACGCACAGAAGGCGACCGCGGAGGGCGGCGATGGGCAGCCCGGCAGCGTCACCGTGTCCGCTCAGGCGCAGCAGACGATGGGCCTCCAGGTGAGCGAGGTCAGCACCGCGGGCGGCGAGCAGACTGTGCGACTCTTCGGCCGCGTCGCGGCTGACGAGCGGCGCGTCTACACGCTCAATGCCGGCATCGACGGAACCATTCTCGACGTGTCGGACGTGACCACCGGCAGCCGCGTTCGCAGGAACCAGTTGCTCGCCACCTATTCCGCGCCTGACTTTCTGATGGCGATCCAGTCCTTCATTCTGGCGCTCGACGGAATAGAGCGGCGCAATCGAGTGGCTGCACAGGAAGATCCGGCGCAGGCCGACAAACCCGCCCGGATCATCTCGAGCACGGCTTCGGGGCTGGTGATCAACTCCGGCAGTTCGAACTTCCAGCAGCGGGTCGACCGGCTGCACCTGCTCGGCATGTCCGACGTGCAGATCGCCGAGGTCCGCCGCATGCGCGACGTGCCCCCCTCGATCAAGGTGCTCTCGCCGGTAGACGGGCTGGTGCTCGCGAGGAACGCGTCCCCCGGCCGCAAGTTCGCGCGTGGAGAAGAGTGGTTCCGCGTTGCCGACCTGGGTCGCGTCTGGGTTGTGGCGGACGTCTTCGGAGACGACGCCACGCGGATCCTGCCCGGGATGCAGGCCCGTGTCACCCTGCCTGGCGAGCGCAGGACGTTCACGGCGCGTGTCAGCGATGTGCCACCGCAATACGACCCGGAGACCGGTACGCGCACGGTGCGGCTCGAGGCGGAGAACCTCGGGGAGGTGCTCAGGCCCGGGATGTCGGTGGATGTGGAGCTCGTGACGTCCTTCGCGCCGGCCATCGTCGTGCCGAGCGAGGCGGTCATCGATACGGGTCTGAAGCGGACCGTCTTCGTCGAGCGATCGCCGGGATCGTACGAGCCCCGCGAGGTCGAGACCGGGTGGCGGCGTGACGGACGGATCGAGATCGTGCGAGGCCTCGCGCCAGGCGATCGCGTGGTCCGATCGGGAACGTTCCTGCTGGATTCGGACAGCCGCATTCGGCTGGCGACCGGTCGATGACCCCGGCAGCCTCGGTAGTCCAGGTGATGCGCGTGGACGCTCCACTGTCGCGTTCCCGTCGTGGGCGGGCGGTACGATGAACCTCCAGGCCGACGCCAGTGCCGCCGTCAGTCTCCAGATTCAGCGGGCGGTTGACACGTCGCTGAACGAGCTCTCCGTCTGCCTGCGCTGGTGGGTGCGCGCACACCTCATCGCGCCCAGATCGATCGTGCTGTGCACGCACGGCAATTCCGGCACGCACGAGGTGTTCTGGCTCGTCACCGACCACGTGGGGCTCGATGACGCGCCGCTGCGGGTCGTGTTCGACGGGAGCGCGTTCGGTCTCGAGATGACGCTCGAGGACGGCGTCTCGTATCTGGTGCACCGGGCTGCAAGCTTCGCGGAGGCGGCACAGTCGATATGAACCCGGATCGGACGGGTCTGCGGCCGGTGACGGTCGAGCCCGCGTCCGTCCACGGCAGTTCACGAAGCCAAAACTTGCTTCATTCGCAAGGACACGGGCTTTAGAAGATGTCTTGGTAACAGACGGCCCGCGTGACTCGCGGGCGGGAGGCGGACATGTCCTGCGTGAACAAACGGACCCCGGCGCTGGTCGCGGCCATGTGCCTGGCCGTGGCCGGTGCGATCACGGCGGCCGATGCGCTCAGCCCGCTGGGAGTGTCCGGCGAGGTCGCACGGCAGGAAATCATGAGAGGCGTGCAGGGCGGTCGTGTCGACTACTCGGTGGCGGCCCCGGCGTTCAAGGCCGCATCGGGTTCGGTCCGCGCACAACTCGCGCAGGGGGCGATTGCCTGGGCCAGGAGCTACACGGCGTCTGCCGAATTCAAGACCGAGTACGCAGGGATGCGCAGCGCCCGGCAGCCGGCGCCGCCCGACTTCCAGGGGACGCCCGAGGACGAGGCCCAGCAGCAGCTCGACCGCCAGAGCCAGGAGCTCGAGAAATCGAAGGCGGCGCTCGCGTCGATGGACCCCGACCAACGCAAGCCCATGGAAGACGCGATGAACCAG
>JANOJK010000993.1:0-4955 GCA_031408165.1 Acidobacteriota bacterium
TGGTAGCTGAAAAGTGTCGCAGAGCGCCGTAAGCCGAATTCTGTTTCCGCCTTCGCCCGCCTTCGCCCTTTCGGGCTATGGCGAGCTCCAGCAGACGACGATCATTCCTCTAGCCCCGTCATTACTGACGGGATCCAGCAGCCTACCCGGAAGCCTCGGACGGGCCGTCCGTTGTCCCCCTTCGCCCTTTCGGGCTACGGGGGACGCGCTCCCCTATTTGGCCTTGCTCCGTGCGGGGTTTTGCCTGCCATCCGTGTTGCCACGGACGCGGTGCGCTCTTACCGCACCTTTTCACCCTTACCTCGACGGTGGGCCGGTTCGCCCTGTCTCGTGCACCGTGACGCTTCGTTCCCGGTGCACTTGAGATTCTCTCGTGCACCGTGACCCTTCGCGTTTCCCGGTGCACTTGAGATTCCCTCGTGCCCCGTGACCCTTCGCGTTTCCCGGTACACTTGAAAGGAGTTGCGCGGCGTTTCTTCGCCGAGCCGCGCACTCCGCAGGGCCAACCGGCCCACCGCCGAGGCGGTATATTTTCTGTGCCACTAGTCCTTCGAGTTGCCCCGACCGGGCGTTACCCGGCGCACTGCCCTGCGGAGTTCGGACTTTCCTCGCGTCTTTCAACCCGCGATCGTCCAGCGCTCTGCGACCCTCCGATTGTGTCACCGATCGGGAATGCTAGCCGTCGGATTCCTGGGTGATCGCGTACTGTTCCAGCTTTTTGTAGAGATTGCTGCGGGGCGTGCCGATGACCTCGGCGGTCTTCGAGATGTTCCACGAGTTCTCGCGGAGCTTCTCGACGAGGAACTTCCGCTCCGCCGACTCCTTGAACTCGCGCAGGGTGCCGGGGGCCAGGTGAGTGCTGCCCGCCTCCGGCGCCGCCGCGGGCCTGGTTTCGACGCGGACGACGTCGCGGAGGTCGTCGAGGTCGATCGTGTCCCCGGGCGTCATGATGAGCAGCCGCTCGACGGTATTGCGCAGTTCGCGGACGTTGCCCTTCCACCGGGCTTTCTGCATGAACTCGATCGCCGCGGGCGTGAATCGCTGCGGCCGGCGGTTGCTCTCGCGGCTGAACAGATCGACGAAATGCCGGACGAGCGCCGGGATGTCCTCGCGGCGATCGCGCAGCGGCGGCACGCGGATCGGGATGACGCTCAAGCGGAAGTAGAGATCCTCGCGGAAGGTGCCGCGCTCGATCTCCGCCTCGAGGTCCTTGTTCGTCGCGGCGATCACCCGCACGTCGACCTTGATCGTGCGCGCCGAGCCGAGGCGCTCGACCTCCCCTTCCTGGAGGACGCGCAGGACCTTGGCCTGGGTCTTCGCGCTCATGTCGCCCACTTCGTCGAGGAAGATCGTCCCGCGATCGGCCTGCTCGAACTTGCCGATCTGCTTCTCGGTCGCGCCGGTGAACGAGCCTTTCTCGTGGCCGAAGAGCTCCGACTCGATCAGCTCCTCCGGGATGGCCGCGCAGTTGACCTGGACGAAGCGGTCGCGGCTGCGCAGGCTGTTGCGGTGGATGGCGCGCGCCACGAGCTCCTTGCCGGCGCCGCTCTCCCCCAGCAGCAGCACGGTCGCGTTGGTCGGCGCCGCGCGCTTGATGGCGTCCCAGATCTGCCGCAGCGACACGCTCTCGCCCACCATCTGGTGCCGCGCTTCGACCGCGCGCTTGAGCGTCCGGTTCTCGGCGACCAGCCGGGTCTGATCGAGCGCGTTGCGGATGGTGACGAGCACGCGCTCGCTGGCGAGCGGCTTCTCGATGAAGTCGAACGCGCCGAGCTTGGTCGCCTCGACGGCGGTGCTGACCGTGCCGTGGCCGGAGATGATGACCACGGGCAGCGCCTCGTTGACCTGCCGGATCTTCTGCAGCGTCTCGAGCCCGTCCTGCCCGCCCAGCTTGATGTCGAGGAACACCAGCTCGGGCGGCTCACGCTCGACCAGCGCCAGCGCCTCGGCCCCGCTCGCCGCCTCCTGGACGTCGTACCCCTCGTACTCGAGGATCATGCGGACCGATCGGCGGATCTCCGCCTCGTCGTCCACTACCAGGATGCGAGCCTTCATCGTTCTAGTCCGGGGGGCTTCGCCCCGCCGGACCCCCCTGCACGTTTCCGCCTTCGCAACGCTTCGGCGGACGCGCCGTAGCCTTGGCGGAGGCGGGCGCTCGCGGGGACCCCGCACCCCGCTCCGCTACCGTGGCTCACTCGCTGTCGCTCGTTCGCGTTCATCTGCTGTCCACCGTCGCCAGAACGAATCCGCGTTGTCCCACCGACGGATCGTAGCCGTAAAAGGCGAGCGCGTCACCCGTCCGCGCCGCCGAGACCACCCGGTGGAACTCGGCCGCGGAGCGCACCGGGCGCCGGTTGATCTCCATGATGACGAAGCCCCGCCGCATCGCCGGGGCGAAACCGGCGCCCGCGGGATCGACGCGCATGACGACGACCCCCTGGACCGAGGCGGGGATCTCCATCCGGCGCGCGAAGCCGGGCTCGAGGTCGCGCACCGTCAGCCCGAGCGGCGCATCCCGCGGCGCGGGCGCGGCGGGCCTCGCGCCGCCTTCGTCCGGCCCGGCGTCGCGCAGGGGCCGCTCCGTCAGCTTCACCTGCGCCGACTCCCGCCGTCCGTCCCGCAGCAGATCGAGCCGCGCCATCGTCCCCGGCTGCCGGCCGGAGATGTCGCGAATCAGCTCGTCGTTCGCCATCACGCTGCGGCCGTCCACCGCGACGATGATGTCGTACGCCTTGAGGCCGGCCCGTTCGGCGGGGGAATCGGCGCTGACGTCCTGCACCAGCGCGCCGCGCGTGACCGGCAGTTGCAGCGATCGCTGGAGATCCGGCGTGATGTCGGTCAGTACGAGGCCGACGAACCCGCGCGAGACGCGGCCGTGCGCCTTCAGCTGCGGGATGATCGCGACGGCCTGGTTGATCGGCACCGCGAAGCCGATGTTCGTCGCGCGCGCGCTGATGGCCGCGTTGATCCCGATGACCTCGCCGCGCGCGTTGATCAGCGGGCCGCCGCTGTTGCCGAAATTGATCGCGGCGTCGGTCTGGATGTAATCGTCGAGGCTCGCGTCGAAGAGCTTGCGGCCGATGAAGCTGACGACCCCCACCGTGACGGAATGCACGTAGCCGAGCGGGTTGCCGATCGCACACACCCACTCGCCGACCCGGAGATCGTCGGAGTCGCCGAGCGGCGCTTCGGGCAGCGTGCCGCCGCCGGTGACGCGCAGCAGCGCGACGTCGATCGCCGGATCGGTGCCGACCACGGAGGCTTTCAGCGCGCGGCCGTCCGCCAGCGTGACGGTGATCCGATCCGCGTGTTCGATGACGTGGAAGTTGGTCAGGATGAAGCCCTGCGCGTCGATGATGAACCCGCTGCCCGAGCCCTGGTGGGGGAACTCAAAATCACCCGGCCCCTCCAGCATGCCGTCCACGCCCCGCCACCGCGTGCCACCACGCCCCGTACGCGATGCCGCGTCGATGTTGACGACCGATGCGTTGATGCGCTCGGCGACATCGGCGAAGTTCACCGCGCCGGGGATGGGGGACGCGACGCGCGCCGCCGCAGCGCGGGCAGTCACAGCCGGTTCGCGAACGGGCGCGGGAGAGGCGTCTGCGGGCGGGGCCGTCGCCCGCCCCGAAAGTCCCGCGCCAAGCAGGAACGAGACGGCCGAACACAGCGCGATCGTCAGGACCGTGAAGCGGCGCATATCAGCTCACAGCTTCCAGGTTCCAGCATCCGCTTCCACCTTCGAGTTCCCAGCTTCCGCCTTCCAGTTCCCAGCTCTCAGTTCCCAGCTTCCACTTCTACCCGGCATCGATTATGGCGCGGAAGTCAGATTCTGTGAGGACGGGGATCCCGAGTTGACGCGCCTTCTCCAGCTTGCTCCCTGCCTCCTCTCCCGCCAGCACATATGCGGTCTTCTTGCTCACGGAAGCGGACACCTTGCCGCCCAGCTCTTCTATCGCCCGGGTCGCCTCCTCCCGGGTCATCGTCGGGAGCGTGCCGGTAATGACGAAGGTCTTCCCGGCCAGGGGTCCGGCCGCCTGGACGTCCGGCGCGGGCTGCTGGCTGGCCATGTTCACGCCTGCCTCGGTAAGCTTTGCGACGAGCGCGCGGTTGTGCGGCTCGTCGGCGAAGGCGCGAACCGACGCGGCGAGGACGGGCCCGATCTCCGGGATGCCCTGCAGCGCCTCGAGCGGCGCGTCGAGGATCGCCCCCATCGTCCGCACGTGGCGGGCCAGCGTGGACGCCGCCTTCTCGCCGACGTGGCGGATGCCGAGCGCGTAGACGAGCCGTGACAGGTCGTTCCGCCGGCTCCGCTCGATCTGCTCGATGACGTTGCGCCCGACCTTGCCCAGCTTGCGCGGCACCGCGCGGTCGGACCGCGGCTCCTTCGGCGTGACGACGAGGATTTCGAGCTGCTCCGCGGTCAGGTGATACAGATCGCCGAAATCGCGCACGAGCCCCTGCTCGATGAGCTGATCGACCAGGGACTCGCCGAGCCCCTCGATGTTCATCGCGGTCCGCGACGCGAAGTGCTCGAGGCTCCGCCGCAGACGCGCCGGGCACGACGTGTTCTCGCAGCGCCAGACGACCTCGTCTTCGTCACGCAGCAGATCGCTCCCGCAGGCGCGGCATTTCGTCGGCATCACCCACGGCCTGGAGTCGGACAGCCGCAGGCTGAGGATGGGAGCGACGACGCGAGGAATGACGTCCCCCGCCTTCTCGATCACCACCGTGTCCCCCTCGCGCAGATCCTTGCGCGCCAGATCCTCGGCGTTGTGGAGCGTGGCCATGGAGATCGTCGAACCGGCGACGAACACCGGCTCGAGGACCGCGTATGGCGTGTTCGCGCCCGTGCGCCCGACGTTGACCTCGATCTTCAGCAGCCTCGTGTGGGCCTGCTGCGCCGGGAACTTGAACGCCGTCGCCCACCGCGGGAACTTCGCGGTGGTCCCCAG
>JANOJK010001004.1:0-3763 GCA_031408165.1 Acidobacteriota bacterium
GCGCCGGGCAGAAAGGATCCCGCGAAGCTGCGCGCGCTTTTCGCGGCGCTCAGGGCCGCGGACCACGCGGCACACGCGGACGAAGCAAAGAGGATATGAGACACGAACGACTACAGGGGCCGGTGTTCGGTACGCGCGATCCCGACGCGCGCGGGTACTACGGCGCGTTCGGCGGGCGATTCGTGCCCGAGACGCTCGTGGCGCCCATCGAGGAGCTGACGGAGGCGTACTTCACCGTCCGCGACGAGGAAGACTTCCGCACCGAGCTGGGACAACTGCTGCGCGATTACGTGGGGCGTCCGACGCCGCTGTACGAGGCCAAGCGGTTGACGGCGTCCGCCGGCGGCGCGCGCATCGTGCTCAAGCGGGAGGACCTCGCGCATACCGGCGCGCACAAGATCAACAACGCCCTCGGCCAGGCGCTGCTGGCGGTGCGCATGGGCAAGCGCCGGATCGTCGCGGAGACGGGGGCGGGGCAGCACGGCGTCGCGACCGCCACGGTGTGCGCGCTGCTGGGACTCGAGTGTCACGTCTACATGGGCGCGGACGACATGGCGCGCCAGTCGCTCAACGTGTTCCGCATGCGCCTGCTGGGGGCGAACGTCGTCGAGGTGACGGCAGGGTCGCGAACGCTGAAGGACGCGATCAACGAGGCGATGCGCGACTGGGTGACCAACGTGACGAACACGTATTACCTGCTCGGATCGGTGCTGGGCCCGCATCCCTATCCGCTCATGGTCCGCGAGTTCCAGTCGGTGATTGGACGGGAGGCGCGGGCGCAGTGCCTCACGCAGTTCGACAAGCTGCCGGAGGTCATCGTGGCCTGTGTCGGCGGCGGGAGTAACGCCATGGGCATTTTCGACGCCTACATCGAGGACAAGAAGACCCGGCTCGTCGGCGTGGAGGCGGGCGGCCGCGGGATTACCCCCGGCGAGCATGCGGCGCGGTTTGCCGGCGGGAGCGCGGGCGTGCTGCAGGGGACCAGGAGTTTCGTCCTTCAGGACGCCGACGGCAACGTCGAGCTCACGCACTCGATCTCCGCGGGCCTCGACTACGCGTCGGTCGGGCCCGAACATGCGTGGCTCCGCGAGATCGGCCGCGCCGAGTACACGTGGATAGACGATGCCGCGGCGCTGGCCGCGTTTCAGCAACTCGGACGCGAGGAGGGCATCCTGCCGGCGCTCGAGTCGGCGCATGCGATTGCGCACGCCTGCCGGCTGGCGTCGTTCCTGCCGGCGGACGCGATCCTGCTGGTCAACCTGTCCGGCCGGGGGGACAAGGACGTCATCAGCGTCCAGGCGGCGCTCGAGGGAGGCCGCTGATGCCGCGGATCGCCGACGCGTTCGTTCGCATGCACGACGGGAAGCAGCCCGGACTCGTGGCGTACGTCACGGCGGGCGATCCCGATCTCGCGCGCACGGCGGAGATCCTGGTGGCGCTCGCCACAAATGGCGCCGACGTCCTCGAGGTCGGGATCCCCTTCTCGGATCCGCTGGCCGACGGTCCCGTCATCCAGCGTGCCTCCGAGCGTGCGCTGGCGGGCGGGGCCACGCTGCGGGGCGCGCTCAGGATGATTCGCGAGGCGCGGGAGGCGATCGCCGCGCCGATCGTCCTCTTCACCTACGCCAACCCGGTCCTGCGCATGGGCGAGGCGGCGTTCGTGACGGCGGCGGCGGATGCCGGCGTGGACGGCGTGCTGGTGCTGGACCTGCCGATCGAGGAGGCGGGTGCCTTCCGCGAGCGGCTCGTCGGCGCGGCGCTCGATCCGATCTTTCTCTTGAGCCCGACGACCACCGACGCGCGGATCCGCGCCTCGTCGGATCTCGGGCGCGGGTTCCTCTACGTGATCTCGAGGCTCGGCGTGACCGGCGCGCGCGACCAGGTGGCCACGGACGCCGAAGCGCTGGTCGGCCGCATCAGGGCCCACAGCAGTCTGCCGCTGGCCCTCGGCTTCGGGATCTCGACGCCGGAACAGGTCGCCGAGGTGGGCCGGTGGGCGGACGCCGCGGTCGTCGGCAGCGCCCTGGTCAACCTGATCGCGGAACATGGGGCCGCCCCGGATGTGGCGCAACGCGCCGGCGCCTACGTGCGCTGGCTGAAAGGACACGCGTGAAGGCCGACCTGGAGGATCTGCGGCGCCGCATCGACCTGCTCGACGAATCGCTCGTCAAGCTGTTGAACGCCCGCGCCGCGTGCGCGCTGGAGATTGGCCGGCTCAAGCGGGAGATGGGCATCCCGATCTATCAGCCCGCGCGCGAGGCTGAAGTGCTCGGGAACGTGGAACGGGCCAACGGCGGCCCGCTCGATCAGCCGGCGATGAAGCGCCTCTTCGAGCGCATCATCGACGAGGCCCGCCACCTGGAACGGATTGCGGAAGAAGTACAATCGAGGAAGGAAGAGCAGTAACCATGGTCGTTGTGATGCGGGAACGGGCGAGCGACGCGCAGGTGCAGGGCGTGATCGCGAAGCTGACGGAGATGGGCTTCGACGTCCACCGGTCGACAGGCGCGTTGCGTACCGTGATCGGCGCGGTCGGCGGGTCGCGGCAGTTCGACACGGCGCTGCTGGAGGTCCTCGACGGGGTGCAGGAAGTCCACCGGATCACCGAGCCGTACAAGCTCGCGAGCCGGAGCTTCAAGCAGGAGAACACGGTGATCACGATCGGCGACGTCCGCATCGGTGGCGACGAAGTCATCGTGATGGCCGGCCCGTGCTCCGCCGAGACCGAGAAGCAGGTCGAGGACAGCGCGGCCGCGGTGAAGCGCGCCGGCGCGAAGATCCTGCGCGGCGGCGCCTTCAAGCCGCGCAGCAGTCCGTACAGCTTTCAGGGGCTGGGGGAGGAAGGGCTGCGCCTGCTCCGGTCGGCCGCCGACAAGCACAACCTGCTGCTCATCTCCGAAGTGATGGACATCAGCCAGCTCGAGCTGATCGAGCGCTACGCGCACATCCTGCAGGTGGGCGCGCGCAACATGCAGAACTTCACGCTGCTGCGCGAGCTCGGGCACTCGAAGGTCCCCGTGATGCTCAAGCGCGGCATCTCGGCGACGATCGAGGAGTGGCTGCTGTCGGCGGAATACATCCTCTCGGGCGGCAACATGAACGTGATGCTGTGCGAACGCGGCATCCGCACTTTCGAGAGCTACACCCGCAACACGCTCGACATCTCGGCGATCCCCGTGATCCAGCAGCTCAGCCACCTGCCGATCATCGTGGATCCGAGCCACGGGACGGGCAAGCGTGACAAGGTGGCGCCGATGGCGCGCGCGCCGCCGTGGCGGCGGTGTGCGACGGGCTCATCATCGAAGTGCACTGCGATCCCGACCACGCGCTCAGCGACGGTGCGCAGTCGATGTTCCCGGCGCAGTTCGATCGGGTCATGGCGGAGCTGCGGATCATTGCCCCCGCGATTGGCCGCAGCATCTGTCTCGAGCCGGTAGCCCGCCGCGGCTGGGGGGTATAAGTGCCACGAGCGAAGGGCCTGGAGCGAAGTGACGTGGTGAGTGGGCGAAGGCGAGTTTAGGCGCATCGCGATCGTCGGCGCCGGGTTGATCGGCGGCTCGATCGCGATGGCCGCGACGCGGCGGTGGCCCTCGACGCACGTCGCGAGCATCGACCTCGACGGCGATCTCGCGACGGTGTCCGGGGCGGATCTCGTGATTCTCGCGGCTCCGATCCTGACCAACATCAGCCTGCTCGGCGCGCTGGAGTGGCACCTCGTGCCCGGGACACTCGTCACCGACGCCGGCAGCACGAAACGCCGCAT
>JANOJK010000696.1:0-2964 GCA_031408165.1 Acidobacteriota bacterium
GATCTGGCTGGACGGCACGGGCGCCCCGGGGATCTGGAAAAGCGTGTTTCCATTCGGCGACGGCACCTCGGCGTCCGGCTTCCACCCCTCCCGCGCGGGCGTCCTGTTCGCCAGCTTCCAGAGCAACCGGTTCTTCACGAATTTCGCCAACGGCGACCTGGCGCGCTGGGTGCGCACCGACGATCCCATCCGCGCCGCGAACGAGCGCGCCACCATCACCGCGTCCACGGGACGGCAGTTCCTCGCGTTCGACGAGGTGAACCCCGACACGCAGTTCACCGGCTTTCAGCACGTGTGGCGCACGAAGAACAACGGGGGCAGCCAGGCCGCGCTCGAGGCGGGCTGCCGGTTCATCGGCGGCTCCGCCGGGGCGTCGTGCGGTGACTGGGTCCCGCTCGGCGTCTCCTACCCGTTCCAGGCGGGCTCGACCGCCGACGCCGCCAGCCGCAGGCCGGGGGATCTCACGAGCGACGCGTTCGGCGCCGATCGCGCCGGCGGCATCGTGGTCGCCGCGGAGCGTTCCGCGCTCGATGCCGGCACGCTGTGGGCCGCCACCAGTTTCGGCCGGCTGTTCATCTCGACCAACGCCGATGCGGCGGGCCCCGACGTCCGCTTCGTCCGCATCGACACCCCTCTCGTGCCCAACCGCTTCGTCACCCGGATCGTTCCCGATCGGACCGACGCGAACGCGGCGTACATCTCCTACTCGGGCTTCAACGCGCTCACGCCGGGCGCGCCCGGTCACGTATTCCGCGCGGTCTACAACCCCTCGAGCCGGATCGCGACGTTCGCGTCGTTCGATCGCGATCTCGGCGATCTCCCCGTCAACACGCTGGCCGTGGACGATCTGAAAGGCGACATCTACGCCGGCACCGACTTCGGCCCCATCGTCCTGCGCCAGGGCTCATCGGCCTGGGAGCTTGCGGGTGTCGGCTTCCCGGAGGCGCTGATGGTGGATCTGAAGTTCGTCCCTTCGCAGCGCCTGCTCGTCGCGGCGACGCACGGGCTCGGGGTTTTTTTCGTGAGGCTCGATTAGGCGTAGGGCACGACGATCTGTTACACGACGCCGACGTGAACCCTCGCCGAGACGTCGGCTTCCCCGACCCCATGGTCCCCGTGGTCACGATCAGCGCCACATCCGCGTCGGCCGCCATCGATCACATCTACAGGAAATGTGGGTCCACGCATCGCGAGAGTGCCAACAAACCGTGAACTGCGGCTGGCACGCCGGATCTGATCTCGCCCAGTCGGGTGCAAGCTCAGAGCCTCACGGACGCCAGGATCCCGTCAATCAACGCGACGGCTGCCTCGACTCTCGCCTCGAGATTCCCCGACACGACGGTGAATGGTCGCCCCGCCTGGCGCAGCCTCTCGATGAAGATGCCGTGCATCCGGGTCCGGATCGCCTCGCCGTCCCGCAGGCCATCCTGGACAAACGGAACGTCCACGTCAGTGACGAAGGTATGGGCGCAGCGTCTGCCGGCCGCGAGGGCCTCCACCTCCGCGTTTCGCCTCCCTGTGTAACGCTCGTGCCAGATGCCTGTGGCCAACACATCGGTGTCGCAGATCAGCACGGGACCAGCAGTCCGGGCCGCAAGATCTTCACGCCGGCTCTGCTCGCGCGCGATTGCGATGAATTCCTCCGTTCGCCACTCGTGCGTGAAGAGGTCCTGCAGCGACTCGCAGTACTCACGCCCGTACTCCGGTACCCAGGTTGTCCCATAGTGTGCGGCCAGAGTCCGGGCGAGCGAGGTGGTGCCTGTAGACTCCGCCCCGAGAACGACGATCCGGGGCACCAGGTACGCGCGGACACAGGGCTCCACGAAGTCGAGGCTGTCCAGAGGACGGGCCCGGATCTCGCGGCCCCGACACCGTACCGTCGTCCGCTCCCTGTCGACCATCACGTGCGCCGCACCCATCAGACCTGCCCACCGGGGTCCGTAGTCCTCCGAGGTGAACGCGACATCCGGAGCCTGGCCCAGCCAACGAATCGTATTGGCTGCCCACACGGCGGAATCGTCCGGGTCGTAGACATCGTCGATAACCATGACTTCGGCGCCAGGGTGGATCTCACGGATCCATGACGCCCTCACCTCGCCAGGAATCGCTTCCTCAGGCTTGGCGCAGACGATGACGACCAGCCGCCGTGCCTGCCTGGACGCGACGTCGATCAGGTGCTTGTGCCCCCGGTGCGGGGGAAAGAACTTGCCAACGACGACGCCGAGTTCATGTCGAGGCAAAGCCGGTCTTCCTCTCGGCTTTGAGGGCCCGCCACCACGCGATCAACCCCCACGTCGCCAGGATCAGAAACACCGTGTACAACACCGCTGTGACGTCCAGGCTCTTTGCTTGGTACACGCCAATGCCCAGCACTTCCTGCGCCGAAGCCGCGAAGGCCGACAACTCCCTGCCAGGACTTCGCCGTCGCGGTCAGTACTGGATGGGCGACCCTCCGGGAAAGTCGGTGCGAATACGGCCGCGCACGACCTGCGTGTCGTTGGTGACGTAGAGGTACCGGCCAGGCCCGAACGCGCAGTTCGAGACGCGGCCCGCGATCGGGGCGAAGCCGATGTGTTCACCCTTTGGAGAGAAGACGTAGATGCCGCCGCGGCCGCTCGTCCAGATGTTACCGGCCGAATCGGCTTTCATGCCGTCGCCACGCGCGCCCCCGACCCTTTCGCTCGCGACGAACTGCCGCTGTCCGGTCGGCATGCCGGAACCATCGAGATCGATGGCCACCCAACCCGCATTGTCCGTGGCGTAGAGAAGGCGGTTATCCGGCGACAACGCAATGCCGTTCGGGAACAGCTTGTCGGCAATCAGGTGCACCTGATTGTCCGGCGTCACGCGGAAGACGCCGGTGTAGGGCAACTCCCGAAGCGGTGACTTCTGCACGCCCGCCAGGCCGAAGGGAGGATCGGTGAAGTACACGGCACCGTTGCGGGCGAGCACGAGATCGTTCGG
>JANOJK010001041.1:0-2408 GCA_031408165.1 Acidobacteriota bacterium
ATACCAGGGCGTGCGAGCGCTCGGCGCGATCACGTTGTCGCCGTGGAGCGCGCTCAGCGGAATGGCCTGGACCCGCGCCGCATCGCCCAAGACGCCCGGCAGGTCGTCGCAGATGGCGCGGAAGACGCCCTCGTCGAAGCCGACCAGATCGATCTTGTTCACCGCGAGGACGAAGGTGGAGATGCCGAGGAGCCGCGCGATGCGCGCGTGGCGGCGCGTCTGGTCGCGCACGCCGTTCTTCGCGTCGACCAGGAGGATGGCGAGATCGGCGGTCGACGCCCCGGTCGCCATATTGCGCGTGTACTGCTCGTGGCCCGGCGTGTCGGCGAGGATGAACTTCCGGCGCGCGGTCGCGAAGTAGCGGTAGGCCACGTCGATCGTGATGCCCTGCTCGCGCTCGGCGCGGAGACCATCGGTGAAGAGCGAGAAGTCGATCGGGCCCGCGGTCCGGTTCCGGGACGAGGCACGGACCGATCGCACCTGGTCCTCGTAGACGCCGCGCGAGTCGTAGAGCAGCCGCCCGATCAACGTGCTCTTCCCGTCGTCGACGCTCCCGGCCGTGCAGAGGCGGAGGAGGCCCGGCTGGCGCGCCGCAGCCTCGGCCAAGGCGGGCATCAGAAGTAGCCTTCGCGCTTCTTCATCTCCATCGACCCGTCCTGATCGTGGTCGATGATGCGAAGCTGGCGCTCCGACTGCCTGACGGCGACGAGCTCGTCGATGATCGCGGCGACCGTCGTGGCGCGCGAGCGGACCGCTCCCGTGCACGGCGAACAGCCGAGCGAGCGCATGCGGCACATGACGCGCCGGGCGCGCTCGCCTGGTAGGAGCGGCACGAACGACTGCTCGGGCACGATCAGGCTCTCGCCGCGGACGATCACGTCGCGCTCGCGCGCGAAGTAGAGCGGGACGACCGGGATGCGCTCCGCCTCGATGTAGCGCCACACGTCGAGCTCGGTCCAGTTCGAGAGGGGAAAGACGCGCACGCTCTCGCCCGGGTTGATGCGGCTGTTCAGGAGGCGCCACAGTTCCGGCCGCTGCCGCTTCGGATCCCATTGGCCGCGCGCATCGCGCAGCGAGACGACCCGCTCCTTCGCGCGCGAGCGCTCCTCGTCGCGCCGCGCGCCGCCGAACGCCGCGTCGAAGCCGCCCGCCTGCAGCGCGTCGAGCAGCGCCCTGGTCTTCAGCAGCCCGCAGCAACGCTGCGTCCCGACCGCGAACGGCTGGGTGCCGTCGGCGATCGCGTCCGTGTTGGTGTGGACGATGAGCCGGGCGCCAATCGCCGCGGCCTGCCAATCCCGAAAGGCGATCATCTCGCGAAACTTGTAGGTGGTATCGACGTGCAGCAGCGGAAACGGAATCGCGCCGGGAAAGAAGGCCTTCTGCGCGAGTCGCAGCAGCACGGACGAGTCCTTGCCGATCGAATACAGCATGACGGGACTGGCGAACTCGGCGGCGACCTCTCTCATGATGTGAATGCTTTCGGCCTCCAGCATCCGGAGATGATCGAGCGTCGTGTCGAGCGCGGACGGCGGGGCGAGTGTCAGGTGCATTGGGGACCTCTAACGTGCGGATTTGGACAGCGCCAGCTCCGGCGGACGGGGTGCGGAAAAGAACCGGTAGAGGAGCAGCAGATCGACGAGGATGACGGTGGCCAGCACCGCGTACGCGGCGCTGCTCTCGACCACGCGGACCGACCGCAGCAGCGTCGAGATGCCGAAGCCGACCACCCAGGCGTCGAAGCTCATGCAGACCCGGCGGAATGTTTCGACGTCGATGCGCCGGATCAGCCAGGCGCCCAGCGGGACGCCGATGAGCAGGCTCGGCACGATCGTGGGCGTCAGCCCGAGGCTCTCGCGGGTGTAGAGGCCCGCGTAGGCGTAGGCGATGGCGGTAAAGCTCGCCTCGGCGAGCCGCACGAAGCCGAGCGCCGCGCGGAATTCCCGCTTCGCCAGTCCCTGGTTGTTCAACATCAGCGCGAGCGGTGGTCCCGAGATCGTGGTCAGGGAGTAGAGCAGGCCGACACCCGTCCCGAACGGATATCCGACGGCCTGTTCCGATCGGATCGGGCGGCGGTAACCGGCCGCCTGCAGCAGAATCAGCGGCAGGAGCAGCGTGAACGTCCCGAGCTTCAGCCAATCGGCGCGGACGTAGGTCACGATCAGCGTGCCGATCACCACGCCGGGTATCAGGCCCCACACAATCGGCATCATCCGGCGTCGAACCGCGCCGAGCGCGTCGCGGTTGATCCACAGCACGTACCCGTTCAGCGCCACCTCGACGAGCACGAGCGCCGGGTTGAGCACGCGGTTGGTCAGGAACAACAGCGCGAGCGGGACGGTAATTGACGAGAAGCCATACCCGAGCGCGCCGTTGACGACGGCGGCGATCAGCGTGATCAGTGCGAGCTC
>JANOJK010001080.1:0-2763 GCA_031408165.1 Acidobacteriota bacterium
CCGGCAACGGACGGACGGGTGCCGTGGGTGCGGCCGGCTGGTGCCGGTGCGGCGGCGCCTGAGCGAGGAGGGCGGTGAACAGAATCGCAATGATCTCAGTCATGACGTCATACCTGGATGGGATTGGAACGCTACAATATAAGGCTATGGCAGCGCTGATTGAGGCAATCGAGATAAAGCGGAAGATGTTCTTCGAATACGAGGGGGCGCCGTACCACACCATCGACGTCGAGGTCTCCCGACCCACGGCCCGGGGGGGCCAGACCCTCGTGCGCATCAAGATGCGCAACATGATCACCCGCGCGGTCTTCGACAAGACCTTCAAGGCCGGCGACAAGTTCCCCGAGCCGGATCTCGAATTGATTGACGCGACCTTCCAGTACTCCGACAGCGCCGGCTATCACTTCATGGACCAGGAAACCTTCGACACGGTGACGCTCCAGCCCGACGTGGTCGGCGACGACCGCTTTCTGCTGGTGGACAACGTGCTCGTCCAGGTCCAGAAATTCAACGGCGGCCCGATCGGCCTGCAGTTCCCGCCGCACGTCGAGCTCACCGTCACCTCCACGGAACCCGGCGTACGCGGCGACACCGCCAGCGGGGGGGTGACCAAGGCCGCGACGCTCGAAACCGGCCTCGAGATTCGAGTGCCTCTGTTCATCAAAGAGGGCGAGAAGGTGAAGGTCCACACCGAGACCCGCGAGTTCGCCGGCCGGGCGTAAAGACGCTTGATCGTTGGAAGCTTGTGGTTTGTAGTTTGTACTGTGGTCAGAACCTCAACTTGAACTGAAGGCGCGCGCCTTTGCCCGCCGGCGCAACGGCCGGCGCCACCACGGCCGGCTTGCTGTAGATGGTGGTCCTCCCTTTGTGCAGCGCATCGACGCCGGCGCCCGTCAGAGCTCCCAAGCCGGTATAGACGATCGAGGTGGTCACGCAGACGGCGGCGCCTCCATAGCCCAGAGCGCATCCGAGCGCGCTCAACCCTCCCATGATGCCCGCGCCAATCGCCGCGCCGTTCTTGACTGAATCGTTTCGTCCCTCGATCCGCAGCACGCTCTCGATCGGGACCTCCACGCGGTTGCCGCCGACCAGGATGGCGAGGGTCGTCGGGCTCAGCTGCACCAGATAGCCGCGCAGCTCCTGACCCGACGACGACTGGGTCACAATCACCTCCTCCGACGTACGGAGCGGTGGAACCGGCCTGGTCGTCCGGTCCTGCGCCAGGGCGGCGGCCGGCAGGAGGAACCCGACGACGAGGGCGCCGTAGACGGAAATCATGCTCATACTCCTCCAAGGCGCGAACCCCTGCCCCCCCGGCTCAATCCTCGATAATATCGTGGCCATGACTCGCTGGTATCTCATGGTTTCGTGCGCCAGCCGGCCGGCGGATCACAACCACACGTGCAGCAGGTGAATATGCGCCCAGGGCTCTGCGCGGTTGCGATCCTCATCTCGGCGGGCCTGCTCCCCGCCGGGCAGCGAGCCGGGCAACCGGTGGCGCCTCCGACCCCTGTCGGCGCGGTCCCTTCCGCCCGCCAGCTCGCCTGGCACGACCTGCAGTTCTACGGGTTCATCCACTTCACGGTGAACACCTTCACCGACAAGGAGTGGGGATACGGCGACGAAGCCGAGAGCCTCTTCAACCCGACGGCGCTCGACACGCGGCAATGGGCGCGCATCGCGCGCGACGCGGGGATGAAGGGGCTGATCCTCACGGCCAAGCACCACGACGGCTTCGCGCTCTGGCCCAGCCGGTTCACCGCGCACTCAGTGAAAGCCAGCCCCTGGAGAAACGGCGGCGGCGACCTCGTTGGCGAGCTGTCGCGGGCGTGCCGCGAGTTCGGCCTCGCGTTCGGGGTCTATCTCTCCCCCTGGGACCGCAATCACGCGGAGTACGGACGGCCGGCGTACATCGAGTACTACCGCAATCAGCTTCGCGAGCTCCTGACCAACTACGGCCGCGTGTCAGAGGTGTGGTTCGACGGCGCGAACGGGGGCGACGGCTACTACGGCGGCGCGCGCGAGCGACGCCGGATCGACGGCGCCACCTACTACGACTGGGCGAACACGTGGAAGCTGGTGCGCGAGCTCCAGCCGCAGGCCGTCATGTTCAGCGACGTGGGTCCGGACGTGCGCTGGGTCGGCAACGAGAAGGGTGTGGCGTTCGAGACGTCGTGGAACCCCATCACACTCGACGGGTTCTATCCTGGCCATCCGAAGTACACGCAGATCGCGGCCGGCAGCCCCGACGGCGCCGGATGGGTGCCTCCGGAGGTGGACGTCTCGATCAGGCCCGGCTGGTTCTACCATCCGGCCGAGGACGCCAAGGTCGCGTCGGTCGACAAGCTGGTGGAGATTTACGAACAGTCGATCGGCCGCGGCTCGAACCTGCTGCTCAACATTCCGCCGGATCGGCGCGGGCTGATTCCGGAGGTGGACGCGGAGCGGCTCCGGGCATTCGGGCAGCGCATCGCCGCCACCTACAAGACCGACCTGGCCCGGCGGGCCACGGCGCGTGCGGACCGGGTCCGCGGCGGCTCGTCCCGCTACGACGCCGCGCGCGCGATCGACGGCGATCCGGACACCTACTGGGCGACCGACGAGGGGGTGTCGAGCGGGACCATCGATCTGCACTGGCGCCAGCCGGTACGCGTCGACCGGGTGGTCATCCAGGAAGCGATTGCTCTCGGGCAGCGCGTGGAATCGTGGACGGTCCAGGCGGAGATCGACGGGCGCTGGACGCCGCTCGCGAGCGGGACGACG
>JANOJK010000066.1:0-4287 GCA_031408165.1 Acidobacteriota bacterium
GTACCGATGAGGTGAGGTTATCGGGAGGCGGCGGCCAGCACCCGGCTCGTCAGGCGCTTCCCCGGAATCAGGCGCACGATGGGAATGTGCGCCGTTGCGGGACACGTCGATAACAATTCCGCAGTCTCCTTCGCTCCGGCGTCGCCGAGCGAGGCGTCCACGAGAATCAGGTCGGGGATGTGGCAGGAGGCCTTGACGATCGTTTCGAAGGGCGTGCGGGCGACCGTCACCCGGAAGCCGCGACCCTGCAGTTGGTGCGTCCTGCGTAGGCGCGACCGGGGGTCAGCGTCGGCAATCAGGACGAGGGGAAGCACGATTGAGGCGGCCAGAGACGCACTGGCTGTCGTTTCCGCCGTGGGTGTTTGCAATTGCGACAATCGGGGCCCCCTTTGAACGTCGTAGCGGTCGCACAGCAAGAATACTGCCGCTCGTTGCGGGGATCAGCTTCGCAGGATCCGATTGATTCCGATGGCGACCACGACGCCCACGACGATCGCCGTGCCGTCCATATCGATGGCCTGGCCGCGGGGGTCGAATGCGGCCAGAAGGAGCAGACCGGCCACGCCGCCCGCGATGCCGCACGCGATGATTTCCGCGATGACGTAGGCGCGGCGTCTGGGACACCGATGTCCGTCTGTAAGGTGCCCCTTGCAGTGAGGACATGTCGCCATTAATCAGTTTGTTGGCCGCCCGGTAATCGCCACGACGATAGCACACGGCGCGCGGCTGAGCCTGGTTTTTCGCGGTTCGGCGTATGATGGGCCGCGCCAGCCATCCATGAACAGCCGTCACGCGGGCTCGTTCGTCCTCCTCGCCTGTGGCGTCGGCCTCGTCTTCGCCGGCCTGATCTCCGCGTTCGGCGGCTCGGTGCCTGGCTTCATCGCAAGCACCGCCGCCATCGCGGCGCTGCTCTATGCCGGCGCCGTGTGGTTCGGCGACGCGCCGCGCGCGGATCGGTCGGTCGTGCTCTTCACGCGCGCGCTCACGGTCGCGGCCGGCCCGCTCGCGGGGCGGCCGGTGATGGATCTCTTTCCGGACGCGATGCGCGTCGACATCGAGTCCAGCTGCCAGGTCGCGCTCGCCGGCGGCCCGGGTCACTTCACGTGCGGGTCCCCCACAGGCCCCGTGCGCTTCTCCGTCACCCCTGTGCGCGACGAGGCGGGCATGGTCGTCTACGGACTGCTGTTGTCGGGATCAGCGATCGACGCAGGGGACGTGACCGGGACGAGGGTGGCGGAGGCGTTCCGCGTTTCTTAATCGCGCCGGCCCGCGCGCAGCACGAACACCCCCAGCAGCACCACGCCGAGCGCGAAGAAGTGCGCCACGGTCAGCGGCCCCGCGACCCGGGTGTTCACGCGGAGGAACTCCAGCGCGAACCGGAACGCCCCTGTGATGAGCAGGTAGCGTCCGAGGACATTGCGATCGGCGGTTCCCTGCCGCCGCCAGTGAATGAGCAGCCACGCGAACGCCCCCAGGAAGATCGCTTCATAGATTTGCGTGGGATGCACGCGGTCGGTCGTAGGCGGCAGCCCGCGCGGAAACGCGATGCCCCACGGCAGCGTGGTGGGGGAGCCGTAGTCGTCGCCGACGAGGAAACAGCCCACGCGTCCCAGCATCTGCCCGACGGCGAGCGCGGGCGTAGCCGCCGCCAGTACCGCGAGCATCGGCCAGCGTCTGGCGCGGATGGTCACGAAGCCGGCCAGCAGCCCGCCGGCGAAGCCGCCGAACCAGCTCATGCCGCCGCGATCCAGGAAGAGCGCGACGAACCCGCCCTCGTCCAGGTGCTCGAACACGTAGAGCAGCTTCGCGCCGAGCAGCCCCCCGACCAGTCCGTAAATCGCGGCGTCAAGCGCCGCGTCCGGCAGCCCCGCGCGCAGCAGTTCCCGGCGGAACACCCAGAGCCCCGCGACCGCGCCGAGCGCCACCATGACGCCGAAGCTGGTGATCTCGAAGGAGCCGATGCGGAAGAGGACGGGCAGCAACTAACCGACCGGTTTCCGTCCGGCCAGGAACCGATCCACCCTGACGGCGACGTCCTTCAGATACGCCGCGTCACCGCCCGACACCTCCGTCGTGACGAAACCGCGATAGCCGATGTCGTCCAGCGCCCGGCGGACCTCGGGCCAGTCGATGTCCCCTTCGCCGATGGCCTTCCAGGTGAACCGCCCGTTCGGCCGATCCAGGTTGAAGTCCTTCAGATGGATCTTGACGATGCGCGGGCCGAGCGTGCGGATCCAGTCCTGCGGGAACGCAAAGAGCACTACATTGCCGACGTCGAAGTACACCTTCAGCCAGGGAGAGTCGAACTCGTCCACGTAGCGCGCGAACTCCAGGGGGCTCAGCAGAAACTTGTTCCACACCTCCTCGACCGCGATGATCACCTTCAGGTCGCGCGCCATCGGCAGGAGCCGCTCTCTGATGACGCGCTGCGACCGTTCGTACGCCTGCTTGTAGGGCGTCGTCGCGTCGACGACGGCCGGGACCAGCAGGACGGTGTCGGCGCCCCAGAGCGCAGCGTTGCGGAGCGAGGTCTCCATTCCCTGCACGCTGCGGGTCACCACGTCAGGGTCCGCGCTCGAGAGCGGCAGCCGCCAGTGATCCATGTTCATGACGGAGTGCACGCGCAGGCCAGCCGTCATGGCCGCCTCGCGGATCTCCGCCGCCTCCTCCGGCCGCGCGATCGTCTGCATCTCGATGCCTTCGAATCCGGACTCGCGCGCGAGCGCGAAGCGTGCGGCGTACGACAAATCCTTCGGCAGCATCGAGATCAGCACGGCTTTCTTGATGCCGCTCGCCGGGGCGGCCGTCTGGGCCGTAGCCGCGAGGGCAGCGGCGAGCACCTTCAGAAACGTGCGGCGGTCAGTCATGGCAAGCATTTATACTACCTGTCAGGCCGGATTCAACCGTTTCAAGGGAAGCGCATGCTCAGGACCACCGACATCAGCCGCCGCCGATTCATCGGCTCAGTCGCCGCCGCCGTCTCGGCGTCCGCGGCCGCGAAAGGGGCAGCGGCGCAGAGCGCTTCCACACAGGAGATCCGCACCGGCCGGGCGCCCGACGGGCCGATGCTGCGGGCCGGGCTCATCGGGTGCGGCGGCCGAGGCCGCGGCGCGGCCGTCAATTTCCTCGCGGCGGGCGGGAACCTGCAGATCGTCGCGCTGGCCGACGTCTTCCCGGATCGCGTCGCGTTCGCGCGGCAGCTCCTGAACGATCAGCGCGGCCAGCAGATTCCCGAGTCGCGCTGCTTCACGGGGTTCGACGGCTACCAGAAGCTGCTCGACTCCGGCGTGGACGTCGTCCTGCACGCCACGCCGCCGCACTTCCGGCCGATGCACATGGCCGCCGTGGTGGACGCGCGCAAGCACCTGTTCATCGAGAAGCCGATGTCGGTGGACGTGCATGGGGCGCGACTCCGCGTACTCGGGGAAGGCGATCACCTGGACGGATCTGCTCGCGTCCACCGCGCGCCTCGGCCCGACGGAGTACGCGCTCGGTCCGGTGGCGCTGAAGCCGGAAGCGCCGGTGCCGGGCGTCGATCAGGGCCCGCCGCTCACGACGACGGCGTGAACGCCGTGGTATCGTCGACGATTGGCTGAGGCCGGGGCTGGGTCAGGGGTGGGGAGCGTTCAGGTTCGCCGCCCGCTGATCGGGCCCTGAGCCCTCCGCCCGGATGACGTGAGACCTGGTAGCTCAGTGGTAGAGCATGTGACTTTTAATCACAGGGTCGTGGGTTCGATCCCCACCCGGGTCACTATTTGGCGCTCGGGGCCGCCGCTCCGCGGCGGTTCCCTCCGGCCCCTCGCTTAAGCTCCCTCCACTCCGCTCGCGCTCCGTCGCTCGCTCCGTTTCGGTCGCGACGGCCCGTTCGGCCAGAATTATTTGGCCTTCCGCTCGCGCGTCCGTCAAGGACGTGCGCGCCGCTTCGCGGTGCTTCTGCGGAGCATCCTTGACCGCCGCGTCCCTTCAGACGAATGCTCATGCGGCCGAACGCCGGACCTTGCGTGGAGGATGCGCATGCCAAGTGGCGCCTTGGCGCTGTCAGCTGCCGATTCGGATCAGCTCGCCGGGGGTTAGTCGGGCGAGCGCCTCGAGGATCTGAGGTACCAGCGGTCGGAGTTCCTTAATGCGGTTCGTCTTCGCGAGCAACACGATCACACCGACGCCAGATGCCCGGACGTTCTGCTGGAATTCAAAGTTCTGATCGACCGTCAGGAGCGCCGCGAATTGGGCGGCGAGCATCAGTTGCAGCAGCTCGCCGTTCCGCTTCGAAGACCAACCCATGTCGAC
>JANOJK010001140.1:0-3149 GCA_031408165.1 Acidobacteriota bacterium
AAGGGCTGGATGACGACGGTGCACTCGTACACCAACGACCAGCAGCTGCTCGACCTGCCGCACAAGGACCTGCGTCGCGCGCGCGCGGCGGGGCTCTCCATCATCCCGACGACGACCGGCGCCGCCTCTGCGGTGGGTGAAGTCATGCCGGAACTGAAGGGCAAGCTGGACGGCATATCGATGCGCGTGCCGACGCCGAACGTGTCGTGCGTCGACCTCGCGGCGCTGCTCGACAAGCAGACCACCGGCGCAGAGGTCAACGCGGCGTTCAAGGCGGCCGCGGACGGGCCGCTCAAGGGCATCATGGAGTACGTCACGGCGCCACTGGTCTCGATCGACTTCCGCGGCAACCCGCACTCCTCGATCATCGACGCCCCCTACACGAAGGTCATGGACGGCGACTTCGTCAAGGTGCTCGCGTGGTACGACAACGAGTGGGCCTACTCTTTCCGCTGCGTGGACCTGCTGCGGCTGCTGGTGAAGAAGGGTATCTAAGAAAAGTGACGCCACGAGACGACGTTTTCACCAAGGCACGAAGGCGCGAAGACTATTGGTCGTTCTTTGTGCCTTTGTGCCTTCGTGTCTTTGTGGTCGTCGCCGTGGCGTCGACGGTCTCAGGGCGGTCTCGTGAGATCGTCGTGACAGTATTGCGGTGAACCCGGAGCAACGGTCAGTGGCAAAACGCACGGTGAAGGATCTCTCGCTCGAAGGACGTCGCGTACTGGTCCGTGTGGACTTCAACGTGCCGATCAAGAACGGTACGATCGGGGACGACACGCGGATCCGTTCGTCGCTGCCGACGATTCAGTACGCGCTGGAGCACGGTGCGCGGGCGGTGATCCTCTGCTCCCACCTCGGCCGGCCGAAGGGAAAGCCCGATCCGCAGTACTCGCTGAAGCCGGTGTCAGAGCGGCTGTCGTCGCTGCTGCACCGTCCGGTCGTCTTCGCGGAAGACTGCGTCGGCGAGGCGGCGACGGCCGCGATCGCACGCGCCGGGGATCACGGCGTCATCCTGCTCGAGAACCTGCGGTTCCATCCGGAGGAGGAGAAGAACGACCCCGCGTTCGCCGGCCAGCTCGCGGCGCTCGCGGACGTGTTCGTCAACGACGCGTTCGGCTCCGCGCACCGGGCGCACGCGTCGACCGAGGGGGTGGTGCGGCACGTCAAGGAAGCGGCCGCGGGACTGCTGATGGCCGCCGAGGTCGAGTACCTGGGACGGGTCCTCGAGCACCCCGATCGACCGTTGGTGGCAATCCTCGGCGGCGCGAAGGTGTCGGACAAGCTGGAAGTCATCGAGAACCTGATCCCCCGGGTGGACGCGCTCTTGATTGGCGGCGCGATGGCCTATACCTTCTTCAGCGCGCGCCACGTGCCCGTCGGCAAGTCGCTCGTCGAGGCGGCCCTGCTGGATGCGGCGCGCGACGTCGAGACCCGCGCCAAGGCGCGGAGTCTTCGTTTGGAGCTGCCGGTCGATCACGTCGTGGCGCCCAAGATCGAGGCGGGCGCGCCAGCCGAGACGCTCGAGGTCGGCGACGCAGCGATCGGCGATCGCATGGGGCTCGACATCGGGCCGAAAACGATTGCCACCTATCGCGACGTCATCACGTCCGCGAAAACCGTCATCTGGAACGGACCGATGGGCGTATTCGAGATCGACGCGTTCGCGAAGGGGACGATGGAGGTGGCCAGGGCGGTGGCCGACGTCAAGGGCACGACCGTCATCGGCGGCGGCGACTCGATCGCGGCGGTGGCCAAGGCGGGGGTGACAGAACGCATCACGCACATCTCGACCGGCGGGGGCGCGTCGCTGGAATTCCTCGGGGGACGCGAGCTGCCGGGGGTCGCCGCGCTGCCGGATGCTTGAAGTGGGTAGTTTTGTCGTTGGTAGCTTGTCATTGTTTCATGAGCCATAAACTATGAGTCGTACCCCTTTTATCGCCGCGAACTGGAAGATGCACAAGACGGTGCTCGAGACCGTCGCGTTCATCAAGGAGTTCCGCAAGCTGGCCGACGAAGTGCAGGACGTCGAGATCGTCGTCGCGCCGCCGTTCACGGCGCTGCGCCCTGCGGCCGACGCGGCGCACGCGTCCAACATCGGGATCGCCGGTCAGAACCTGCACTGGGAGCGCCAGGGGGCGATGACGGGTGAGGTCAGCGCGGGAATGCTGAAAGAGGCGGGAGCCGAGTACGCCATCATCGGGCACTCCGAGCGGCGGCAGCTGTTCGGCGAAACCGACGAGACGGTCAACCGCAAGCTCCTGGCCGCGGTCGCGGCGCACCTCACCCCGATTGTCTGCATCGGGGAAACGCTCGCGCAGCGCGACGGGAATGAAACCCTGGCGGTCCTCGACCGGCAAATCAGGCAGGGGCTCGACGGGCTCACCGCGGATCAGATTTCGGCGCTCGTTGTCGCCTACGAGCCGGTCTGGGCGATCGGCACGGGGCGCAACGCCACGCCGGCACAGGCGGGCGAAGCGCACGCGCACATCCGCGCGCGGATCCGGCAGTGGTTCGGCGGGACGGCCGCCGAGCAGTGCCACATCATCTACGGCGGCAGCGTGAAGCCGGACAACGTGCGCGAGCTGGCGGCGCTGCCCGACGTCGACGGCGCGCTCGTGGGAGGCGCGAGCCTCGAGGTCCGCGGGTTCTTCGAGATCGTGTCGCGCAGCCGGCCCGCGGCGGCGGTCTGACCTAGACATCTTCTAAAGCCCGTGTCCTTGCGAATGAAGCAATGTTTGGCTTTAGAATCTGTCTTAGGGGCGGCCGCAACGCGGCCGCCTACTAACGAAGATTCGCCGACCCGCCCGCCCGTCCCGTCACTCGGCGGTTTGAGGCGGAGCTTCGTTAGTGTCTAGGTCGGCCACGCGCCGAGCAGGCGCCGCACCACGACGAGCTCGGCCACGTGATACGCGTTGTGATCGAGGACCAGCAGCACTTCGCGCAGGTATGTCTGCCCGCTGCCGTGCGGAACGGGGTCTGTCAGCGCGATCGCCGGATCCGTCGTGAGCACCTTCAGCGCGTCGCGATCGCGGCGGAATGCAGCGACGCTCTCGTCCCAAGCCTCGGCCGTCGGCGGCGCCGGCGCGGGAGGCCAGTAGTCATCCGGCCACGTGCGCCCGGTGTAGCCGGGGTTTCGGGCGAAATCGAGG
>JANOJK010001224.1:0-4988 GCA_031408165.1 Acidobacteriota bacterium
TTTCAAACGCTGTGCCTAGCGTGTTGCTGTGGCCGAGGACGGCCACACTCCGGCAGTTGCAGAATCCTACTTCGGAATTCGGTCTAAATTTTCACAGGCGCCGCGAATGTGGTCGTTGAGATTCCAGCCGGAGGCGCCGTCGACAAAGAGATACTTGTCGCGGGTGTCGTTGAGGTTCAGTCCGGCCAGGAAGGGCGACAGCTCCAGCTCGACATCGCCGGGGACCGGATTGGCCCGCTGCGTGATCCAATCGAAGCCGGAGAGGCCCAGGAAGACGTCGGTCCCCTCCGACTGGATCGCTATGTCGTCCCCACCCTCGCCGAAGTAGTTGTCCTGTCCACCACCCCCGTCGAACACATCCTCGCCGCCGATCGTTTCGAGCCCGGCGAGCAGGTCGAAGAAGTTGGGGTTGTCGCCGAACATGTTGGCGTCGTGACCGCCGTTGCCCTCAATCCAGTCGTCGCCGGCGTTGCCGATCAGCCCCTCGGTGGCGGCATTGCCGTCGACGATGATGTCGTTGCCCGCGCCCGCGAACACCTCCGTGGTGTCCGGCCCGTTGACGACGAAGTCGTTGCCGGTGCCGGACATGTTGAGGTCGCCGCCGAAGCCCGGTCCCGAGCTGAGGGCATCGTTCCCGTCGCCACCCTTGAGGACGTCGTCACCATTCCCGCCGAAGAGAATGTCGTCGCCGTCGCCGCCGTGCAGCGTGTCGTTGCCTTCGAAGCCGTCGAGGCGATCGTTGCCGGCGTTGCCGTACAACGTGTCGTCACCGATGTCGGCCTGGAACCGGTCGTTTCCGGCGCCGCCGTTGAACACGATGTTCTTGCCGGTGTGCAGCGGATCGAAAAAGACCTTCGTGCCGTCGGGCAGCGTCAGCAGGGAGATGTTGTTGCCGAGGTCGATGGTCGCGGTCCCGGTCAGGGCCGCGGCGTCGAAGGTGAAGTCCGCGGTGTTGAAGATGACGTCCATGCCGCCCTGGAAGTCGGTGTTGCGCCGGATCAGCTCGGCGAAGGAATTGCCCTCGAGCTGGGTCCTCAGGTTGAGGCCGTCGGTGCGCTGCAGATAGTAGAACCGATCGCCGTCCTGCAGGTTCTCGAGCTGCTTCTCGAACACAAAGTTGAAGGTCGAGCCGAGCAGGCCGCCGAACACGGCCTGGCGCTCGGCGAGACCGCCGACCCAGAAATCGACGTCGTCGAGCCCCGTGCCGGCGGTGTCGGCCGAGAACAGCAGCGCGTCCCCCGAGCTCACCAGGGTCTGTGCCGCGCTGCGCTTGGCTGCGACGGTGGTCGCGGCCGTGATGGCCGGGTGCTTGCCGTAGGCCGCGATGAAGTTGACGAGTGACTCCGGGTGCTTCAGGTTGAGGCCGAACTCGAACCAGCTGTCGTAGGGCTTCACCGCTGTGTCGCGGGTCGCGGTGAAGAACTGCCGGCGCGCCACGTTCAGCGGCGGGATGCCTTCGCTGCGGCCGCGCGCGATGTTGATCGCCGGCAGGTCGAGCGGCAGCCCGACCAGGGTGTCGCGCACCGAGGAGCTCACGAACTCGTCGAGCTCGTTGCCGATCTGTGTCGAGAGGCCGCGGACGATCGCCCCGGCGGCCTTGTCGGCGGTCAGCGTCCCGGCGGTGCCGCCGTTGGTGTACTCGACCGGGTTGAGGAAGGCGTGGAGCAGCCTGATGTCGTTCGACGTGCCGTCCGCGTTGGTGCGTCCGATGACTTCGGGCAGCATCGAGTGGCCGAGGCGATACACGGTATGCGCGAACTCCGCCGAGATGGCGGGATTCAACGACGTATCGTATGTCGTGAACGGGTTGATCAGCGGCTGAACCTTGCGCGCGAACTCCTCGAAGACGAGATGCTGGTATTGCATCTCGGTGACGAACCGCGCCGCCTGGAACAGGCGCTCGCCGTAGTCCCAGCCCGACCCGGCATGGACCGCGTGCCACGCGTCAATCTCCTGCGGCGTCAGCAGCGCGTTGATCTGCCGGTCGATGTCGTAGCGGAGCCGGTTGTGCTCCGAGTGAAAGAGCTGATGCACCATCGACAGCGCGATGTTCTCGTTGCCGCGGCCGTCGCCCGTGATGAAGTGCCGGTCGAGCAGTTCGTTGTCGTAGGTGCCAGGGGGCTGGACGGTCACGCCGAAGACGCTGACCGTCGAGTCCGCGTCGGCGACGCGACCCGCGCCGGGGGCGGCGTTGTGCGCGATGTCGTTGAGGAACGCGTGGCCGGTCCTGAAGGCGGTCGCGGGAATGCTCATGCCGGCGCCGCCGTTCGCCGCGGGATCCCCTTCGAGGAGCACGTTTCCTGGCAGGATCAGCTGCGGGAAGCCGTTAGGGCCGGGCTTGAAATGCCCGTAGGGATCGGTGAGCAGCAGCGGGACGTCGAGGACGTCCGTGTCGGTGAGCCGGAGGCCCAGCTTGGCGGCCGCCTGCGCCTTGACCTCGGCCCAGTTGCCGATCGCGCAAATCAGATCGCCCGGGATGCCGGTCGGCCGCTGCGCACACGACCCGCCGTCGATTACCTTGCCGGTCTGCGTCGGCTTCCCCACGGCGTTGAGCTCGTAGTCACGCAGGAACACCTGGTGGGACGGATGCGAGGTGTAGGTCTGGTTCTGATCCACGAAGGGCGTCGTCGTGTTCATGGCCTCCTGGATGTCGTCGTTCGTGCCGAGCACACCGTCGGGGCCCGGCTGGTTCTGGCCGCGGACCATGACCATGAAGTTGGCGTTGCCGTTCGGGACAAACAGCGGGTCGTCCGACTTCAGCGGCATCACCACCGCGCCGCCTCCCTTCGTGACGAGGTCGAGGCCGTGGTCGAAGAACTGGCCGAAGAACGTGAACAACTGGTTGTACGGCGCCGACAGGCCGAAGTCGGGCGTGATGTTCGGGATGAAGAGCGTGCCGGTATCGGGATCGGGGACTGACGACCCGGAGCAGACGAACCCGCCGGAACCGCAGGGGTTCGCCGCGGCCGCGACCGCCGCCGGGTTGCTCGCCGTCTGATCGACGATCAGGTTGCTGATGACGCGCGGCTGGGAATCGATGACGTTGCCCGATTTCTGCGCGTACGAGGTCCCGTTCTCGGCCGGAATGAAGATCGGCGTGGACACGCGCGGGAAGACGAGGTCGGCCTGCCCGAAGTGGCTCTGACCGGGCACGAGGTTGTTGAACGACCCGTCAACCGTGCGCAATCCGCGCGGCAACTGCGGGTTCGACACCTGGTTGGGCCCGGATCCGAGGAGCGTCCCGCCGGCCGCGTGATCCTGCGCCACCAGGATCTGCTGGAAGATGAACCGCAGGTCCTGCGCGTCGATGTTGAACCCCTGGCTCACGGGGGCCACCTGCTGCTGCGCCTTGAGGCCCGGGACGAAGATCGGGTTGCCCGCAGGCGACAGTGCCATCGCCATCAAAAGGGGCGATCGCCCATCGCCTGGAACGCGCGCGTCGAACTGTAAACCGGTTCTGAGCTCTCATGACTTCCTCTCCGCTGCGGGCCCTGCGGCCGCGAGTGAAACGCGCCGGGCAGATCTGACCGTTGGTTCTCATCGAACTCCCCCTGTCGGGTGCCGAAAACATCGTGGACACGGGCGCATGCGTACGCGTCGCCCGTGAAAAGGGCGAGGCGTCCCGAATTGCTTCGGATGCGTCCGAGCGCTAATTGATGGAGTGCGCGAGGGAGGCGGCGGGAGGAGGGCCGCGCAAGGATCCGCCGGTGCGGATCCCCGGCGACGCGATCAGAGAGGGTCGAGCGGCGGTCCGCAACCCCGCGGAGTTCGGTGTCCACTGCGAGCGGATCGAGTTTTCCGCGTCGGAATCGTCGTCGCTTTCGTCGTCAGGAAGGTCCGCAGGCTCTTGAACGGTACGAGGCGGCGTCCACCGAGGCGGCGTGGACATCGCGGACGGGTCAGGGGCGATGCCCGCCGCGACATGGTTCGAGCCGGCGGTTGGCTGGCCCGGCGCCGCATGAGCGAACAGCGCCACGTTGGCACACGCCAGGAGCGCCCACACGGCCGCCGTGTGGCCCAAGCCGGCTCGGCGCGGTGCAACCGCAGCCGCGCTCGTCAGCTCGCGCGTCCGTGAAGCGTGGACACGGGGATGCTCTGGACTCATGAGGTGGACCTGAGCCTAGGCGACCTGCGCCAACTGCGGGAATGGCCCTTTAGTGGGGACCCGGTTCGCCGGGCAGAGGACTACCGTGTCACCAGGGAAGGATCCGTGATGAAACACCTCCTGTGCTGTGTGTCCGTGGCGGCGCTGGCCTGCGTGGCGCCGGCCGGCGTCGGGGCCCAGGCTTCGAGCCTGCAGCTGACGATGAAGGATGGACGCGTGACGATTGTCGCGCGCGACGTGCCCCTCCGCGATCTCCTGGAGGAGTGGTCACGCGTCGGGCAGACGAGGATCGTGAACGTTGACAAGCTCGCCGGGCCGCGGCTCACGTTGCAGCTCGTGAACACGACGGAGCGCGTGGCGCTCGACATCCTCCTGCGATCCGCGGCCGGTTACATCGCGGCGCCGCGGCCGGCCGATCGGCCGGGAACGTCCGCGTACGATCGCATCACGATCCTTGCGTCCAGCCGCCCGCCGGCGGTCACCGTCTCCGCGGCGCAAGCGCCGCAGCCGGTCCTCGCTCCGCCCGTTGCCATGAACGATGGAAATGACGACGCGGGCGTGATGGGGTCGCAGCAGGGCGCGCAGGAGAACCCCGGGCAGCGCTCGGCCGTCGCGCCCTTCCCAGGCTTGCAACCGCAGCTCGAAGCAGCCCAGCCGCGGGATATCGATCTGAAGAGCCTGATGCAGGACCCGCAGGGGCAGACCATCGCCCCGGTCGCATCGTCGCGTCCCGGCGAGGTGCCGGGACAAACGCCGCGAAACCGGAATCCGTATCAGAGACGCCCCGGGCGCGGCGGCGGCGCCTGACGGCGGGCGCCCGACACTCGCGCCCGACCCTAACGCCCGACACTAACGCCCAACACTAACGCCCAACACTAACGAA
>JANOJK010000017.1:0-6314 GCA_031408165.1 Acidobacteriota bacterium
CCCCGAATGTCCCTGGTTGCCCATCTGCGTGGCCAGTTTCTTGTTGTCCTTCGCTTTTTTCGCGAGGAGCCGCGCCTCTTCGACGGACCAGGTCAGCGGCTTCTGCACGTAGACGTGCTTGCCGAGGTCCATCGCCGCCGAGGCAATCGCGGCGTGCATGTGGTCCGGGGTGGCCACGATGACGGCGTCGATGTCCTTCTGCTGCGCGAGCATCTCGCGATAGTCGGTGTAGCGCTTCGCCTTCGGGAGCTGATCGACCACCCGTTGCAGCACCTCGATCGGCTGGCCCTGGCGCACCGGATCGGTGATCGGCGGCGCCGGGTTCTGCCCGCCCCGTCCGCCCCTGCCGGCTGCCTGAGGATTCTTCCGCTGTTCGAGCTCGGTCGCATACCGATCGAGCGACCTGCCGGCGAAGTCCCAGTCCACGTCGCAGACCGCGACGATGTTCTGGCTGCCGACCGCGCGCAAGTTGCTGTGGCCCATGCCGCCGATCCCCACGCACGCGATGTTCAGGAGGTCGCTCGGCGGGGTATAGCCGCGCCCCAGCACGTGCCGCGGCACGATGGCGATGCCCGCCCCCGTGATAGCGGTCGTTTCGATGAAATGCCGCCGCGATACACCCTTTTTCGTTTCGTCCATACCGCCCCCTGTTGCGAGGTCATGATATACCTTCGGGGACAGCGAAAACCCACTTACGGAGAGCCAAGATGATTCGTTCGCTCGCGCTGATACTCTGCATGACCTTCGCCTCAGCCGGTGGTCCGCCAGCCGCGCAGAAAGCCGGCCCGTGGAAATCACTGTCCGATGGGACGTCCCTCGATGCCTGGCGCACCTTCAAGTCGGAGGCGCGGCCCCAGAAATGGGTGGTCAAGGACGGTGTCCTGACGAAGGACGGCAACGCCAGCGACCTGGTCTCGAAGGAGCAGTTCGGCGACTTCGAGTTCGAGCTCGAGTGGCGGATCGGCGAGGCCGGTAACAGCGGCCTCTTCTATCGCGGCACGGAAGAGTACAACGCCATCTACTGGAGCGCCCCGGAGTACCAGCTCCTCGACAACGTCAAGGCCGCCGACAACAAGCGTCCGGATCATCTGGCCGGCGCGATGTACGAATTCTCCTCGCCGCCGCCGGATGCGGTGAAACCCGTCGGTCAGTGGAACCAGACGCGCATTGTCGCCAAGGGGAACCACATCGAACACTGGCTCAACGGGGTCAAGACGGCGGAGTTCGAGGTCGGCAGTCCGGAGTGGGAAACCAAGCTCGCGGCCAGCAAGTTCAAGGCCTATCCGAATTTCGCCAAGGCCAAGAAAGGGCACTTCGGCATCCAGGGGGACCACCCTGGCGAGCTGTCGCTGCGCAACATCAGGGTCCGGGAGCTTCAGTGAGCTTCACGGCAAAACGAATAACGGAGACACAACACATGCTTTCGTCATACTCGCGTCGTTTCGTGGCGCCGGTTCTTGGATCCGGTCTGTTCGTGGTCCTGGTTGCCTCCGGCGCCGCGCAACAGGCCGCGACTGCGCCACCCCAGACGCCACCCCCGGCTCCGACGGGCTATCAAGATACTCCGATGCAGCCGAACGGGAAGTGGCACGTCCACGACGGCACGCGGCCACAGCCGCGCGTCGTGACGCCCGGACCGCTCGTCTCGATCCCGCCCCCGTCGGACGCCATCGTCCTGCTCGGGCCGGGCACCGACTTGAGCAAGTGGCAGATGACGCAGGGGGGCGGCGCGGTCAGCTGGCCGGTCGCCGACGGCATCCTCTCGAGCGGCAAGGGGATGATTCGGACGGCGCAGGACACCTTCACGGACTACCAGCTGCACGTCGAGTTCGCGACGCCCACCGAAGTGAAGGGGAACAGCCAGGGACGCGGCAACAGCGGGGTGTTCCTGAACGGCGTCTTCGAGATCCAGGTGCTGGACAGCTTCGACAACATCACCTACCCGGATGGCCAGGCATCGGCGATGTACGGCCAGTACCCCCCGATGGTGAACGCGTCGCGCAAGCCCGGTGAATGGCAGTCCTACGACATCACGTTCACCGGGCCGCGCTTCAACGGCACCACAGTCGAGAAGCCGGCGATCGTCACCGTGCTGCACAACGGCGTGACCGTCCATGCCGGCCAGGCCTTCCTCGGCCCGACCGCGCACAAGATGATCCCGCCCTACGCGCCGACAAACGCCAAGGGCTTCATCGGCCTGCAGGACCACGGCAATCCGGTGCGCTTCCGCAACATCTGGATCCGCGAGCTGAAAGCCGCCGAATAATCGCTGATCCCTGATCCCTGATCGCTGATCCCGGATCGCTAATCCTGGCTCGCGGATCCCCGATCGCGGATCCAGGATCCGGATCCTGGATCCGGGATCCAGGATCAGCGATCAGGGATTAGCGATTCTCTTGGGTGGGTGGAAGAAGAGCAGCAGCACCACCGCGGCGAAGACGGCCATGGCGAACGGCACGAGAAACAGACTCCTGAAATCCACCCCGCTCACCGTCCTGAAGGTTTCACCCATCAGCTTCGGCCCGAGGACGTTGGCCACGAGCGGTCCGAACCCGAGAATCATCAGGTTGAACAGGCCCTGGGCGCTCGCCCGCACGTCCTTCGGGAAGAATTCATCGACGAAGATGTAGACCGTCGCGAAGAAGAACGCATACGCGACGCCGTGCACCACGTTGATGAGAATGACCAGCCACTGGTAATCGGGGAAAAGGGCGAACACCGCGAAGCGCGCCGCGTGGCCGAGAATCCCGACGATCATCGTGGTGCGCCAGCCGAGCCTCTTGAGCGTCATCCCCAGCACGGCCATCGTCAGGATTTCCGCAATCTGCCCGATGCTCATCACCGGCATGATCCAGTTGCCGGCGATGCCCACCCCGCCGGCCGCGACCTCGCTGCCGAGGAACGTGCCGGTCCAGTTGAAGTACAGGTTGTGGACGGTCGCGTCCACGAACGTCACCAGCCACAGGACGAGAAGGAACGGGGCGCGGAGCAGCCTGAGCGATTCGAGCCACGCGAACTTGTTGGCGCTGCTGGTCGCGGGTTTCGCCGGCGTGTGGGGGAGCGTCAGGCTGTAGGCGGCGAGCAGCAGCGAGGCGACGCCGGCGACGATGAACGTATATTTCGTGCCGGCCTGCAGCGCCGGCCCGGTCAGGCCTGACCCCAGGACCGTGCCGATCCAGCTGACGAATCCGGTGGTCGGCGTCGCGTTCACTCTGTCCCAGTCCACCAGGATGAACGTCATCGGCCAGGCCGCGAGCACCCACCCGATCGTCCCGCCCATGCGCACGATGCCGAACTCCTTCTGCGCGTCCTTCATCTGCGCGAAGGCGATGGAATTGGTGATCGAGATCGTGGGCACGTAGAGCAGGCAGTGCACGAGCATCGCGCCGAAGAACGGCCAGAACGTCCTGGTCCACACCAGGGAGATCATCGCGATCCCGGCGATGAGGTGGCTGGCCGAGAGAAACCGCTCCGCGGCGAAATTCCGGTCCGCGAACTGATTGCTGAAGAACATGCCGACGATGGCGGCGACCGGGAAGCAGCTGAGAATCCAGGTCTGCTCACTGGGCGTGAAGCCGAGGCTGGGCAGGTAGCCGAAGATCAGGGGATACCACGCGCCCCAGATGAAGAACTCCAGCACCATCATCAGGAACAGCTTGAAACGAATGGCTCGATTCATGGGTTGGGGCGGATAGTAGCATGACGCGATCGTCAGCGATCGGCGAACACGAGGTCGCCGAACTTCTGGTACTCGTGGAAGCTGCCGCCGACCGGCGCCCACTCCCACTGCGTGCGCTTGCCGGCGTCGTGATCCATGCGATAGAAGTTGGCGCGCCAGGTCGTGCCAGGCTTGGGCGGAACGTTCTGCAGCGGACTCAGCAGCGTGTACGGGATGAAGAACTCGGCGCGCCACCCCTCAATCCCGGCGTGTGATTCTTTCGGTCCGCCGAGCGTGCTCGTGTTCTTGCGCGTCCGGCGCATGCCTTCGTAGTGCCACGGCCGCCATCCCAGGAACTGTCCGCCGAAGTTGGGGACGATGATCGGCAGCTCCCGATTGAGCGGCGAGATCTCGTACTCGAAGTACACGGGATGGCGCTCGTCGGTCCAGAGGAACACTTCGAACACATCCTCGTTCCACAAGTCCATGAAGTCCTCGCTCATGGTGGCGGTCAGCGTCCGGTCGGTGCCGTCCATCAGGAAATACAGGCCGGTGTTCGAGTAGAGCATCTTGAAACGGGATTCGTACGGGTGGCTGGCGGGCTCCCGCCGGCGCAGCGCGGTCCACTCGGCCTGCCCCCACGCGGCGTGCTCGCCTTTTCCGGTGACCTCGAAGTCCTGCGCCGGCTTGACCAGCAATCGCGGGCGTTCGGCGGGTTGTGCGTGCACGGCGGCCTCCTCGCGGCTGGTCAGAGCCATCAGGCACAACCCAGCCAGGGCAAGAGACAGAGCCGGGCGGCAGGTCATCGGCGTTCCTCGTGAGCGTTCATCGGAGCCCCGGTGTAGTCTATGCGCGATGAGAAAGATTGTCCTGGCCGGCGTTGGCGTTCTCGTGCTCGCCGCCGCGGCGGCCGTCCCCCGGGCGGCTCAGGCGCCGGACGACTGGATTATGTACGCCGGCACGTATACGCGCGGTCCGAGCAAGGGCATCTACGCGTACCGCTGGCAGGCGGCGACCGGTGGGTTCACTCCCCTGGGCACCGCCGGCCTCGCCGCGGAAACGGACAATCCCTCGTTCCTCGCCGTGCATCCGAACCAGCGGTTTCTCTACGCGGTGAACGAGGTATCGCGCTACGAAGGGCGCGACGCCGGGAGTGTCAGCGCGTTTTCCATCGACCGCACCACCGGCACGTTGACGCTGCTGAACCGCGTCTCGTCACGCGGCGCGGGTCCGTGCCACCTCTCGATCGATCGGTCCGGCAAGTGGCTCTTCGCGGCCAACTACGGGGGCGGCAGCGTCGCCGCCTTCCCGCTGCACGACGATGGGACGCTCGGTGAGGCGTCGGCGTTTGTTCAACACGCCGGCGCGAGCGTGAATCGAGCGCGCCAGAGCGGTCCGCATGCGCACGCCGCCGTCGTGTCGCCGGACAACCGGTTCGTGCTCGCCGCGGATCTGGGCCTGGATCGGGTGTTCAGCTACCGGCTGGACCCGGCCACGGGCGGCCTCGCGGGGGAGCCGGGGTTCGCCGCCGTCGCCCCGGGATCCGGTCCACGCCATCTGGCCTTCCGGCCCGACGGACGGTTCGCCTACGTGCTGAACGAGATGCTGTCATCGGTGGCCGCGTTCCGCTACGACGCCGGCCGCGGCACGCTCACCGAGCTGCAGTCGCTCTCGACGTTGCCGGACGGGTTCACGGGGGAGAGCAGCGGGGCCGAGATCGTCATGCACCCAGGCGCGAAATTCCTGTATGCCTCGAACCGCGGCCACGACAGCATCGCGAGTTTTCGTGTCGACGCGGCCAAGGGAACGCTGACGTCCATCGATCGCGTCTCGACCGGGGGCAGGACGCCGCGCAGTTTTGCCATCGACCCCTCCGGCCGCTTTGTCGTCGCCGCCAATCAAGAGTCCGGCACCCTCGTCGTCTTCCGGATCGATCAGCAAACCGGCCGCCTCACGCCGACGGGGACAACCCTTCAGGTGCCGTTTCCCGTCTGTGTGGTCTTCTCCAAGAGGATTGTATGAAGCGTCAATCCGTGTTGGCCGCCGGAATCCTCGCCAGCGCGCTCGAGGCCTCGACGACGCGTCGCCAGGGTGCGATGGCTTCCTGGCCTGGTGTGTAAGACGTGTGTTCGTGGCAGCGGCAGGTCGTGGGAAATAGTCAGGAGCTGGTTGTATGACACGTAGAGATTTGCTGGTGGCACTGATCGCGGCGTCGCTGACTCTCGCAGGCGTGGCAGCGAACCCGGCGCAGACGCCGGTCCTGGGATCCCAGGTCTTCGACTGGAAGACGATGACGGCCAAGCCGAACGCCACCGGGGAAGTCCGCGCGGTCGTGCGCGCGCCGACTGTCACGCTCGACGAGCTCGAGATGCACATCACGACGCTCAAGCCCGGCGAAGCGTCGCACCCGCCGCACCAGCACCCGAACGAAGAGCTGCTGATCATCCGGGAAGGGACGGTGGAAGCGCTGGTCGCCGGCGAACACAAGCGCATCGGCCCGGGTTCGATCATCTTCCAGGCATCCAACCAGCTGCACAACATCCGCAACGTCGGCGACACGCCGGCCACTTATCACGTCATCAACTGGAAGACGGCGGCCACACCCCGGACGAAATAATCCATGACGCCGGAGGAGGCGGCGGCGACGGCGACGCTG
>JANOJK010000740.1:0-5129 GCA_031408165.1 Acidobacteriota bacterium
ATTCAGCGCCAGCTCCAGCGGGTCACCGACGGCGAGATCCGCAAGCTGATGATCTTCTGTCCGCCTCGTCACGGGAAGTCGGCGATGAGCACGGTGCGCTACCCGGCCTACCGGATGGAGCAGAACCTGGGCAGCCGAACGGCAGCGTGCGCAGGCCGAGATGGACCTCGTGCGTCAGCAGTTCGAGGCCGAGGCCGCGGCCGACCGGCAGCGCGCCCAGGCCGAGATGGAGGCCTTGCGTCAGCAGCTCGCGGTCGAAGCCCTGGCGGAACGGCACGGCGCGCAGGCCGAGATTGCCGCCGTGCGCCGGCAGGTCGCGGCCGAGGCCACGGCCGAACGGCAGCGCGCGGAGGCCGAGAGGGACGTTCTGCGCCAGCGCGTGGAAACAGAGATCACCGCCGCGCGGCAGGCTGCCGCGGCGAACCCGACGACCGTCGCCACGCCGGCGCAGGGCGCCGGCCTGCCGCCCGCCGCCTTCGATCGCGCGCTCGCCGCCATGCGCGAGATCGATGGCGCGCGCACGCTGAGCCAGGCGCTGGACTCGCTGCTGTCTCACGCGGGGGCGGTCGCGGGGCGCGCCGCCGTCTTCCTGATCAACGGGGATCGACTGAAGGCATGGAAAGCGTCGGGCCTTCCCGACGTCGACGTGCAGACGGTCGAGTCCTCGATCAGCGGCCGCGATCTGCTGGCGCGCGCGATCCAGTCCGGGCAGGCGACCTCGTCGAGCGCGGCCGTGCCGGCCCCGCCGTTCGCGCGTCTGCCGGCGGATCGCACCGGTCTCGCGGTGCCGCTGATGATCGCGGGCCGCGCCGTCGCGGTCCTCTACGCCGACAGCGGCGCCAGCCTGCCCCCCGCCGGTTCCGAACCGATCATCGAGGCGCTCGCGCGCCACACCGCTGCGGTCGTGGCGCTCCGCACGGCGATGCGCACCCTGGACGTCCTGGGGGGCGGCGACGCGGCGGCCGCAGGCTCGAACGGCGAGGTCAGCGACGTCCAGGGGGCGCGCCGCTACGCGCGCCTGCTCGTGTCGGAGATCAAGTTGTACAACGAGGCGGCCGTGCGCACGGGCCGGGAGGAGCGCGACCTGCTGCAGCGGCTCCGCCCAGAGATCGACCGCGCGCAGCGCCTGTATGAAGAGCGCGTGCCCGCTCAGGTCGGCGGCCGTCACGCCTACTTCCATCAGGAACTGGTGCAGACGCTCGCCGACGGCGATCCCTCACTCCTCGGGAACACATGATGGGCTTGTCTGCTCGATCTGCCCGCGCCGCCGGCACCGCCGTCGCGCTCGCGCTGGCGTGCGCGCCCGGGCCGCTCGGCGCGCAAACCTCCGCCGATCCGCTGGCGCTGCAGCGCACAATCCACGCGGCGGTCCCCGAGTCCATCGACGACTACTGGTTCGCGCCGGGTCCGTCCGACACCCTCCGCAAGAACGGGACGCTCTCGGACGCCGCGGTGGCCTATGCCGCGGGCAACTTCACCGGCGCACTGACGTCGGCACGACAGGCGGCCGCGGCCGGGGGGTCGCTCGCGTCGTACGCGCAGCTCTACATCGGTCTTTCCGAACTGCGCCTCTCGCAGGCCGCCGGGGCCGAGAAGGCTTTCGACGCCGTGCTGGATCGCAAGCCCGAGGGCTACCAGTACGTCGCCGCGATGCTGGGGAAGGCGGAGGCCGCGCAACTGCGCGCCGATCACCGCGTCGCCGCGGACCTGTACGAGACGCTTGCCTCACACAAGTCGGCCGCGCCCGATCAGGTGCTGACCCGCCTCGCCCACGCGTCGCTCGCCGCGGGCGACCGTCGCCGCGCAGCCGCTGCGTTCCAGCGCCTGCACTACGAGTTCCCGCTGAGCGAGGGGGCCTCGGCCGCGCAGGACGCGCTCGGCTCGCTGCAGGAGCTCGTCGTCCGCGACCCGCAGCGGGAGCTCGGCCGCGCCCTGATCCTGTTCGGCGCGAAGCGGTACAGCGAAGCCCGCAGCGCATTCCAGGACCTGCAGCGCCAGGTGACCGGCGACGACCGCGAGGTCGTGGATCTTCGCATCGCGGAGAGCGACTACTTCCTGAAGCGCTATGCCGCCGCGCGCGACGGCGTTCAGCCCTACCTCGAGCAGGCGTCGCGGAAAGCCGAGGCCAGGTTCTTCTACCTGAGCGCGCTCCGCGGTCTCGACGCCCACGACCAGGCGGTCGCGCTGACGCGCGACCTCGTCGCCCAGTTCCCCGACAGCAGCTGGTCGGCGGAGGCCCTGAACAACCTCGGCACCCACTACATCGTCACCAACCAGGACGATCTCGCGGCGCAGACGTTCAAGGAACTGTTCGACCGCTTTCCCGAAGGGCCGCACGGCGAGCGCGCCGCGTGGAAGTACGGCTGGTGGGCCTACACCACGGGCAACTTCGGCGAAACGGTGCGTGTCTTCGAGAAGGGGGCGGCCACGTTTGCGCGATCCGATTTCCGCCCGCCGTATCTCTACTGGGCGGCCCGCGCGCGGGAGAAGATGGGGGATCGCGAGACGGCCCAGTCCCGCATGCGCCTCGTCTACAGCGACTACCTGAACTCGTATTACGGACGGCTGGCGAGCCGCCGTCTGCCGGCGCCGCACGCCGCGGCCGCCGGCGCCATGGCGCAGCCCGTGTCGCTGCGGGCCGCGCCGCCGTCGCCGCTGCCGGATCGCCCACCCACCGCGGCGCTCATCCGCCAGCTCCTCGCGTCCGGGTTGTACGACGATGGGCTCGAGGAACTGCGCTACGCGCAGAAAGCGTGGGGCACCACGCCAGCCATTGAGGCGACAATCGCGTGGGTGTACCACCAGAAGGGGGATCTGCGCCGCGCCATCACGCTCATGCGCCGCGCGTATCCGCAGTTCCTGGCGGCCGGCGGCGAAGGCTTGCCGCCACAGATTCTCCAGGTGATCTTCCCGCTGACCTATTGGGAGGCGATCCGGAAGAACGCCGCCGTCCACGATCTGGATCCGTACCTCGTTGCCGCGCTGATCGCGCAGGAGTCGACGTTTGACGCCGGCGTGCGGTCCGTCGCGAACGCGTGGGGGCTGATGCAGATCCTCCCCAGCACAGGGAAGCGCCTCGCCGCGTCTCTCGGCATCAGGCGTTTCAGGACGTCGATGCTGACCAACGGCGAGACCAACATCCGCCTCGGCACGCTGTACTTCAAGCGGCTCATCCAGCAGTTCGGCGGAACCTACTACGCGCTCGCGAGCTACAACGCGGGGGAGAACCGGGTGGTCCGCTGGAAGGCCGAGCGGCCCGGCATGGAAGAGGACGAGTTCATCGACGACATTCCGTTCCCGGAAACGCAGAATTACGTGAAGCGGATCCTCGGCACCGCCGAGGACTATCGCCGCCTCTACGGCGACGGCGCCGGCCGGCCGCGTCCCGCCAGCATCAAGGTACTCACCGCGAAGAAGCCGGCGACGGCCGTCAAGAAGAAGGCCCCCGTGAAGACGAAGGCGCCCGCGAAGAAGAAGAAGGCGCCCGCGAGGACGAAGAGCGGGCGCAGGACAGTTCGCAGTTAGTCACCGTGCACAGAGTTTTCTGTCATCCGCGAACCGCGAACGTCACGGAAAGCTGATCACCTCATACAACGACATCCGCGGATCCTCGGCAAGGAGCCTGAGGTGCCTCGCGAACGGCGCCAGGCGCCGGCGGACATCCTCCTGCCGTCCGGCGTACATGTCCCAGTGGATGGCGATGTAGCGCACGCGGCGGCGCGCCAGCATGATGAAGCCGTCCCGCGACGGGAACCCGTCGAGGACGGCCGCGGCCTCCCGGAAGTCGAGCGGAATGACGTCGCTGTAGCCGTTGACGAGCGGCATCCAGTGGCGCGTCGAGAAGAGCATGTACTGCGTGTGCAGCGGGAAGGCGATCCGCTCGCCGTAGAAAGGGAACTCCGCCACGGGGCCGCGCGGGCTGTTGGCCAGCTGTTCGTAGGCCGACGGCAGGTCCGGCGCCGTGGCCCACCTGAGCGGGAACACCGCGAGCTCGGCGATCACCGCGGCGCCGGCGGCCGCGGCGAAGAGGAGCCTTCCGCGTCGCGCGAACACGTCGATGATCGCGGCGAGCGCGATGGCCGCGAATACCGCGAGGCAGAGGACCACCACCAGGCCAAGCCGCGACGGCGCGCGCAGGAACGAGAACGTCGGCAGGTAGTACAACACGCGGTACAGACCGGCGCCCGGTCCGAACGACGACCAGAAGGCGAGGAGCGCCAGGGTTCCGTAGAGCAGCGCCGTTTCGCGTCGGCGTCCGCCGCGCCGCGCCGCGATCACGCACCCCGCCGCGCCGAGCCCGATCGCGAGGAATCCCGGGAACAGGACTTCCCCTGACCACGGCCCGAAGCTGCGCATGTAGGCCAGGAGCCCCGCGTGCGCATGCGTTGCCGACATCAGGTAGTCGCGCGCGCCCGCGGCCCAGCGCGCGGTGTCCTCGACGCTGCGGGCGAACCCGGTCTCGCGCTGAACACGGAGGTAGGGGAAGAAGAACGGCAACACCAGCGCGATTGAGGTCGCCGCTCCCGCCCCGATCGCAATCCAGTACTCAGCCGATCTCCACAGCCTGCGCGTCCCCGCGAGGACGAGGGCCCCGTAGCCCACCATCAGCCCGGCGAAGACGCCGTAGTACGCGCACGACAGCGCCTGCGCGGCGAGGGCAAGTCCGAGCGCGATGCCCCGGAACAGGATCTCGCGCCTGAAGGCGGACGCCACGGGCGTGGAGCGGGGGGCGGACGCGACCGGGCGCGCGTCGATTCCGACGGCGTCCGCCTTCAGGCGGAGGGACAGCGACGCCGCGTCCGCCGCCCGGTGCAGCATCAGCATCGACAGAGGAATCCCGCCGGTGAAGAGCAGCTGGATGTGCGACAGGTGCGACAAGACTTACGGGCAGAAAGCGTATAGTATCCCGCCGACCGCTGCGGCGCGGCGATCGCCGGACAGGTAGCGCAGCAGGAAATACGCGCACACGTACGCCGAGGTGAACGCGGCGAGCAGGACGACATTGAGCGTCAGCCACGGGTTCTGCGTCTGCCAGTAGGCGGGCGCGCCAATCAGGCCGGGAAGGATGTTGGCCTCCGAGTACGCCAGCGTCGTCTTGTGGGGATGGAAGATGTTGGCGTCGAACAGGC
>JANOJK010000741.1:0-4191 GCA_031408165.1 Acidobacteriota bacterium
GGGACGATCGATGACTCATCTCTCTGAGATCGAACTTGTCGAACTCGCCGAGGACACGCTCGATCCTCGGCGCGCGGCACACGTCGAGACGTGCGCGTCGTGTCGCGAGCAGGCCAGTATGCTTCGCGCCATGCTGCGCGACACCGCCTCGGTCGCCGTCCCCGCGCCGTCGCCGCTCTTCTGGGGCCACATGGCGGCGCGCATCCGCGAGGGCGTCGCCGCCGAGCCCCGTCCACGGACCTCCGTCTGGGCCGCCATCGGGACGCGCGGGCTCGCGGCGCTGGCGGCCGCGGCGGTGGTGATCATCGCCGTCTCGGGCCTGCTCCTGGTGCGGGCTGTGCCACCGGGTGATGCGCCGGTGTCGATCGCGGCCGATCGCTCTGCGCTCTCGGGGCCGTCCGAGCGAAGGCCGCAGGCCACGCCCGAGCCGGACAACGCCGAGGTCTGGGACGTTCTCACGACGGCGGCGTCAGGCGTAGGGTTCGAGGAGGCGCAGGACGCCGGCATGCACGTGCCTGCGGCCGCGATCGATCATGCGGTCCAGGATCTGTCAGCCGCGGAGCTGACCGAGCTCGGCCGGTTAATCCAGAGCGAGATGAAGCGCGCCTCGAACTAGGGGCGCAGTCAGGACGGCTTGTGAACGCGCGAACCTTCATCGTTGCCGGTGTGCTCACCCTGCTCTCCGCGGGATCGATGGCAGCCGGCCCCCTGCCGGACGGCGCAGAGGCGCAGCAACTGCCGCGCGGCAGGCTGCCGGCGGCGCCGGGCGGGCCGGACGCCGCGATTTCGGCCGGCCAGATTCAGCGGTGGTTCGAGGCCTTCACGGTGCTTCAGGCGGAGCAAGCGCTGAATCTTTCCGAGACGCAATACGGGCGGTTCGTGACGCGCCTCAAGGCCCTCCACGACACGCGGCGCCGTCACCAGGTCACCCGGAATCAGCTCATGGCCGACCTGCGGAAGCTGACAGGTCCACAGTCGGGCGGCGCCGATGAGGCGTCGCTCACCGACCGCTTGCGAGCGCTCCGCGACGAGGACGACCGCGCCGCGGCGGACTTGAAGAAGGCCTACGAAGGCGTGGACGAGACGCTCGACACCCGCCAGCAGGCGCGCTTCCGGATTTTCGAGGAGCGTATGGAACAGCAGAAGCTCGATCTGCTCATGCGGACGCGGCAGAAGGCGCGCGCGGCGCAGCGGGGCAGGGACAAGAGCTGACGGTTCGCCGTGAACCGTTCTCGGTTAACGGTAAACTGTAACCGTGAACTGCCTCCGTCCCGCCGCTCGCGGCCTCTGTGCCGCCACGGTGATCGCCAGCGTGGCCGTGCTCGGCGCGCAGGCGGCGCTGTCGAAGCAGGACGCGACGCGCTTCCAGGGCAAGCTCGCGCAGATTCAGAAGAACGCCGTCACGCCGCGCAAGGGATCCGCTGCCCGCACCACGACGATGACCGACAACGAGGTCAACGCGTACCTCAAGTTCCTGGCCGGCAGCCAGGTGCCGGTGGGCATCGTCGAACCGATGCTCCATGCGGCGGGGGGTGGACGCGTGACCGGCCGCGCCCTCGTCGATCTCGACGCGGTCCGCACGCAGAAGAAGCGTGCGTGGACCGACCCGCTCGGGTATCTCATGGGACGTTTACCGGTCGCCGCGGCCGGGACCCTGACGACGAAGGATGGTGTCGGGCGGTTCGTGCTGGAGTCGGCCGATATCTCCGGCGTCACCATGCCGAAGTCGCTGCTCCAGGAGCTCCTGAGCTACTACTCGCGGACGCCGGAAAACCCCGCCGGCATCAACATGGACGAGCCGTTTCAACTGCCTGCCGCCATCCGGGAGATTCGAATCGGGCAGGGCAGCGCGGTCGTCGTCCAGTAATGCCCTCATGTCATTAGAAGATGGATCCCCTTCAAGGATCACTGCAGTATCTCAAGGGGGTGGGGCCGCGCCGGGCCGCCGACCTTCAGCGCGCGGGGATTGCCACCGTTGAAGACCTGCTGTACCGGTTTCCCACGCGCTACGAAGATCGCGGCCACTTCCAGGCCATCGCCTCTTTGAAGCCCGGCGTCGTCGCGTCGGTCGCCGCCGATGTGCTCAGCTGCGGCATCCGTCCGACGCGCCGCCCGCGGTTCAGGATTTTCGAGATGCTGCTGCGCGATGCCACCGGCAGCCTGCGCGCGGTGTGGTTCAACCAGCCGTTCCTGAACGACGTCTTCCACCCGCATCAGCGCGTCATCCTCTTCGGCAAGCTGGAGCTCACCTCGCACGGGCTGCAGATGCAGAGCCCGCAATACGAGATCCTCGGGGACGAGCCCGTCGAGCCTGCGGACGCCGCCGAGATCCCCGACACGGGCGACGCGCCGGTCCCGGCGACGGTTCACACCGGCCGCATCGTCCCCGTCTATGAAAAGACGGGGCAACTGACGGCAAAGATGCAGCGCACGCTGGTGCACCAGGCGCTGCAGACGGTGCCCGCGCGCTTGCCCGATCCCCTGCCCGAGGCCGTCCGGCGGCGGCAGCACCTCATCGACCGGCGCGACGCGCTCGAGCAGGTGCATTTTCCCGACGCCGGGGCCTCGGTCGCCGAGCTGAACGCGTTCCGATCGCCGGCGCACCGCCGCCTGATCTTCGAGGAGTTCTTTCTCTTTCAGCTCGGCATCGTCCTGCGGCGGCGGCGCGCCGACACGGAGCGCAAGGGCCGCGCGGTCGTCGTCACCGACGCCACGCGCGAGGCGGTGCGGCGGATCCTGCCGTTCAAGCTCACCGGCGATCAGAAGACGGTCATCCGCGAGATCGTGGCCGACATGCAGCGGCCGCAGCCGATGAACCGCCTGCTGCAGGGAGACGTCGGGTCGGGGAAGACCATCGTCGCGCTCATGGCGGCGCTCGTCGCCATGGAGAACGGCCTGCAGGTCGCGTTCATGGCGCCGACCGAAATCCTGGCGGAGCAGCACTTCTTCAACATCCGCCGGCTGCTGGAGCCGTCGCGCTTCCGGCTCATGCTGCTCACCGGCGGCACGGCGGCGCGCAAGCGGCGCGAGGCGCTGTCGGAGCTGGCGGGGGGCTCCCTGCAGATGGTGATCGGCACGCACGCGCTGGTGCAGGAGGACGTGGCGTTTCGCGAGCTCGGCCTCGCGATCATCGACGAACAGCACCGCTTCGGCGTCCTGCAGCGCGCCACGCTGCGCGCGAAAGGACTGCACCCGGACGTCCTCGTCATGACCGCCACGCCGATTCCGCGGACGCTGGCGCTGACGACCTATGGCGATCTCGACGTCTCGGTGATGCGCGAGATGCCGCCCGGGCGCCAGCCGATTGCGACCACGGCGCGCCCCGAGTCGCGGCGCGACGAGATCTACGCCTTCGTGCGGCAGGAGATCGAGCAGGGCCGGCAGGCCTACATCATCTATCCGCTCGTCGAAGAGTCCGAGAAGGTGGATCTGAAGGCGGCGACCGAAATGGCGGACCACCTCGCGCAGGACGTGTTCCCGGAGCTCCGCGTCGGACTCCTGCACGGCCGGCTCAAACAGGACGCGAAGGATCGCGTAATGGGCGCGTTCGTGCGCGGCGAGTTCGACATCCTCGTCTCGACGACCGTCGTCGAGGTCGGCGTCGACGTGGCGAACGCCACCGTGATGGTGATCGAGCACGCCGAGCGTTTCGGGCTGTCGCAGCTCCATCAACTGCGGGGCCGCGTCGGGCGCGGCGCGCACAAGTCCTACTGCGTCCTGTTGTATCAGTATCCGATCACCGACGATGGGAAGGCGCGCCTGAAGGCGCTGACCGACACCACCGACGGCTTTGAGATCGCCGAGCGCGATCTGCAGCTCCGCGGGCCTGGCGACTTCTTCGGCACGCGCCAGTCGGGCATGCCGACCCTGCGCGTCGGCGATCTCCTGCGCGATCACGCGCTCATGGAGGAGGCGCGCCGGGAAGCCGTCGCCGCGCTCGACGACCCGGACCAGGTGTCCACCCTGACATCACTCGTGAACACCGGCTGGGAGCAGCGCTTCGGGTTGGTGGGCATCGGATGAGAGGGGCCGGAGACAGCAAGAAGAGGAACACAGAGACACCGAGCGCGCAGAGACGCGCAGAGTTCCGCGACCGCGCCCGGGGTGGCGCGGCTGGGTTGTGGGGGGGTACGGCGGATGAACAACCCAGGAAATGGCTCTGGGCGCGCGCTGTAGACTGTCCCCCACCAC
>JANOJK010000056.1:0-2355 GCA_031408165.1 Acidobacteriota bacterium
GGGTGGGCATACAAGGAAGCCGGCGACGCCAGGCAGGCGATCGGCGCGTGGCGCGCGGCCGCGACCATCGACCCGAAGATGGTGCCGGCGCACCTCGCGCTCGCGGACGGATACATGCGGTTGTCCGAGCGCGCGCTCGCGGAACAGGCGATCCGCGCAGGGCTGGCGGCCATGCCGGCGTCCCCGGAGTTGCAGGCCATGCTCGCCCAGATACAGGGAAAATCATGACGACCACAGCCATGCTGATGCTCGTGCTCGCGCTCGGCCAGGCCTCGTCCGCGAAGTCCACGCAGATCTCGGCGCCCGCGCAGGTCGGCGCCATCGATACCGGCAAGCTGAAAGGTGAACCGACCCAGCTCGGGTGGTCGCCCGACGGCACGAAACTGTTCCTGCAGACTTCCGAGCGGGACGCGAAAGGGATGGTCACGAGCCCACGCTTCTACGTGATGTCCGCGTCCGACGGCAAGCCTGAAGCGGTCCCGGGCCCGCCCGACTGGGCGACCGACTACTGGACCTGGAAGTCGAACAAGTTCGCTCCCGGGTCGACGACCTTCGCAATCGACGTCACGCAGGAAGATCGGCTGGCGACCGCAACCGCGTCGCCGATGGGGGGCGATCTCGCGCGCGGCGGCACCGGCGATGCAACTGGCGCCGGCACGTCCGCGGGAGAGGTCGCGTCGCGTGCCGCGCAAACGCAGAAGCAGCGGGTGTTCTCCCTCACCACCAGGGGCGAGACCGTCGGTGAGTTCGTGAATTCGCAGTTCCTGCCCGGTTACACCTTCGGCTGGTCTCCGAGGGAGCACGGCATGATGGCCTACGCCAACCAGTCGGGACGCCTCGCGATTCTCGACCAGCAGGGTCAGAAACAGCAGGTCGACGGAACGAAGAACGTCATCCTGCCCGCGTGGTCCCCCGACGGCAGCCGGATCGCCTTCCTGCAGAAGACGGGCAAGAAGAAGTACGACCTGTTCGTGGTGACGGTGGGTCCGTAGTAGAGGTCGGAGGCTGGAGGTCGGAGGTCGGTTCCGGGGTTGAACTTGATGAGTCTGCTGTCGCTCGCAACGCTGCTCACGGCCGCAGGTTGGAGGTTGGAGGTTGGAGGTTGGAGGCTGGGGGCTGGAGGCTGGAGGCTGGAAGCCGGAAGCTGGGAGCCGGAAGCCGGAAGCTGGAAGCTGGAAGCTGGTAACTGGTAACTGGTAACTACATGCGACTGCTGTTGGTGGCGGCGCTTCTCGCTCTCTTCGATCGGCAGCAACCACCGGCGCCTGGGCCCGCGCAGACGTTCAGGTCGGGCGCGCAGATCATCGAGGTCGACGTTCGCGTCATCGGCAAGGACGGCCGGTTCGTCACCGACCTTGCGCTCCCTGACTTCGAGATCGCCGAAGACGGCGTCCCGCAGAAGATCCAGTCGGTCGTTCTGATCGGCGCCGGCGGCGCGCCTTCAGCACCCTCGGCACCGTCGGCACCAGCACCCACGGCACCTCTGGCGCCGTTGGCACCTCGTCCGGCCCAGACCTGGCTTTTTGTCTTCGACACCACCCACCTCGGCGCGGCGGGTCTGTCGCGCGCGCGCGACGGCGTGGTGAAGTTCATCGCCGAGAAGTTCGTTCAGGGTGATCTGGGCGGCGTGGTAGTTGACGGCAGGATGGTCAACAACCAGTTGACGCAGGACCGCGACGTTCTCAAGAGAGCCGCGGGCTCGGCGAAGATGCCGGGCGAGCTGCGCAGCCGCCAGTTGGATCAGCGCGAGTGGCCCCGCCTGCAGGACGAACAAGAGGCGTGGATGATCGCCAACGGCGATCGACAGGCGCTGAGTACGGCCACGCTGCGTGCCTGCAGCGAGGATCCGGACGCCTGCAAGCGGGCCTCGATCGACGCGCTGATCCTCGAAAAGTCCAGAAGACTGACGGCCGAAGCGCGCACCGCGACCGGCCTCACCTTGCGGGTCGTCGAGGCCTTGAGCAGCGGTCTCGCGCGCATGACAGGCCCGAAGACGGTCGTGTTCCTCTCGGAGGGATTCTTGCTCAGCGGCCAGGAGGCCGGGCTGCGGCAGGCGATCGGCATGGCGGCCCGGGCGAGGGCGCACTTCTACTGCATCGACGCCAGGGGACTCAACAAGGGCAGCGCGGGCGCGGGCATCATCGATCAGCCGGCCGCGTTTGCCTCGTCCGGCGCACAACCGGCGTTCGACACGCAGGCGGACGGCACCAACAGCCTCGCGGTCGACACCGGCGGCTTTGCGATCAAGAACGAAAACAACGTCGCCCGCGCCCTCGACGCGATCCAGCAGGACGCCGGCACCTACTACCTCGTCGGCTACGCGCCGGCGAAGGAAACGTTCGACGGGAAGTACCG
>JANOJK010000074.1:0-4976 GCA_031408165.1 Acidobacteriota bacterium
TGACCCGGTCGCGGTCGCGCTGGTAAGCGGGCCGTATGGGATCCTCGGTCTCGGGGCGCAGCCGTCCCCTGGAGGCATCGCTCTTCGCCGCCTGAGGCGCGAGGATCTGATGCTCGCGCGCCTCGAGCTGCTCTCGTATCGTCATCTGCACCTTCGGCCCTCCCGTGCAGCCGCAGGCGCCCGGTTGCGAGCCATCGGATTCAACCTCCAACCTCCAACCTCCAACCTCCAACCTCCAACCTCGAAGCTCGAACCGCTACCGCAGGATATCCCGAAGGAAGGACGTGCCGTTTTCCAGCGGGCCGACGCCGAAAACTTCCGCGACCGTCTGGCCGAGATCCGCGAACGTCGGGCGGGTGCCGATGTCGACTCCGGGGCGCACGGATCGGCCGACGAGGAACACCGGGACGTGCTCGCGTGCGTGGTCGGTGCTGGGGGTCGTGGGATCGTTGCCGTGGTCCGCGGTGAGGATGAGGAGATCGCGATCCCTCAGGCGCGGCAGCAGCCGGGCGAGCCGTGCGTCGAATCGTTCCAGGTTCGCCGCGTAGCCCGTGGCATCGTTGCGGTGTCCGTACAGCGTGTCGAAATCGACGAGATTCGTGAACACGAGCCCGGGCCCGGCCGATGCGATGGCGTGCTCGATCGCGTCAACGCCTTCCTCGTCGCTCTTCGTATGCTCGGCGGTCGTGATGCCCCGGCCCGCGAACAGATCCTGAATCTTGCCAATCGCGTGGACGGTCCTGCCGGCCGCCGTCATCGCGTCGAGCAGGGTCGTGCCCGCGGGAGGCAGCGCGTAGTCGTGCCGGTTGGAGGTGCGCGCGAAAGTCCCCGGTTCCCCGAGGAACGGCCGCGCGATCACCCGGGCGACGCCCATCCCCTTCCCCACCATCTCGTATGCGATCTCGCAGATGCGGTAAAGCTCGGGGATGGGAATGATCTCTTCGTGGGCGGCGATCTGAAACACGCTGTCGGCGGAGGTGTAGACGATCGGCGCCCCGGTGCGCACGTGCTCCGGCCCGAGCTCCTCGATGATCGCGGTGCCGGACGCGGCCGTGTTGCCGATGGTCCTGCGGCCGATCCGCCGCTCGTATTCTGCGATCACCTCGGCAGGAAAGCCGTCCGGAAACGTGGGGAACGCGCGGTCGAGGACGATACCGGCCATTTCCCAGTGCCCGGTCACGGAATCCTTGCCCGGCGATCGCTCCGCCATGCGGCCGTAGGCGCCGACCGGCGCGTCCATCGGCGCCATCCCCTGCACGCGGGCCACGCGCGGGAGTCCGAGAGAACGCAGCGTCGGCAGGTGCAACGGGACCACGCGGGAGATGTTCCCGAGCGTGTCACTGCCGCGGTCCCCGTACGCGTCCGCGTCGGGCAGCTCGCCGATGCCCACGCTGTCGAGCACGGTGAGGAACACGCGATCCGGGAGGGATGTCATAGGAGGCGGGCGACTTCGTCCTGGGTCTCCGCCCGCTCGCCGGCGGCGTGAATCCAGCGTAGATTAGGCTCTTTCCTGAACCAGATCAACTGCCGCCGCGAGTACTTCCGGTTCTCGCGCACGATCAGCTCGCGCGTCGCCGCCTCGTCGCGCACGCCGTGCAGGTGCTCGAGCGCCTGCCGGTAGACCAGGCCGGTGAACGGCAGCGCGGTCTCCGGAACGCCGCGCGCCAGCAGACCCCGCATCTCGTCCAGGAGCCCCTGCTCGAATTGCGCGTCGACCCGGCGAGTCACGCGCGCCCTCGTCTCCTCCTCCGGGATCCGCAGCGCCACCGTCGTGACCTCGTACTCGGCGAGCGGGGACGCGGTCTCCGCGAAGTGCTCGGTCAGCGGACGGCCGGTCACGATCCAGACCTCGAGCGCGCGGACGATCCGCTTCACATCCGGGATCTGGATCCGCCCGGCCGACGGAGGATCGACCCTGGCGAGCCAACGATGGAGGCATGCCGGGCCGCGGCGCGCCGCCACCCGCTCGAGCCGGCGCCGCAGCGGCGCATCGCGGCCCGGGCCTTCGAACATCCCGCGCGTCAGCGCGCGGTAATAGAGGCCCGTGCCCCCGACGAGGATCGGCAGCTTGCCTCGCGCCGTGATGTCGCGGATCACCGCCGAGGCCTCGCGCGCGTAGCGGGCGGCCGAGTACTCCCCGACGGGATCCACGACGTCGACCATGTGATGGGGAATGCCGCGCTGCACTGAAGCGGGGACCTTGTCGGTGCCGATGTCGAAGCCTCGATACACCGCCGTCGAGTCGCAGCTGACGATCTCACCGCCGAACCGGTGTGCCAGCGCGATGCCGAGCGCGCTCTTGCCAGTCGCGGTGGGGCCGACTATCGCCAGCAGCTTCGGCCACCCACTCGACACTCGCGACTCCGTTCCGCGCTAGCCGGACCAGGCGCGCGCGAACACGAACACCGCGAGCGCCGTCAGCACGAGGACGAGCCCGATCTGCTGCGTGCGCGTCGGCATTTACTGCGAACCGCCGCCGCCTGGAGGCGTTTCGTTGAAGTAGAAGGTGACGATGAAGGGCGCGTTCTCGTCGGGGAACTCGAGCGGGAGCGGGACCGTCGGGTTCGACAGCTTGATCGCGTTGAACGACGATTTCGTGAACGCGTCGATGGAAGAGGGCTGCATCACCTGCAGGTCCGTGATGCTGCCGTCGCGGTGTACCTTGAAGCTGAGCACGACGTGGCCTCGCAGCGACATCGCCGCGTACGGCACGAACCAGTTGCGCCGGATCTGCGCGACGAACCGTCGCAGCCAGGGCCCGAAGTCGACCCCCTTCGTGTCGAACTGAATCGAGGGGCCGAAGTCGCCGCTCCCCTGCACGTTGCGCAGGGACTCGCCCTGCGAGTACTTCTGGACGTTCCTGATGGCGTCGCTGATGGCGCCGGCCGCCGCGCCGCCGAGCGTCGGGTTCCTCGACGGCTCGTTGCGGACGATGGTGGCCTGCGGCGCGTTGGGTAGCCTCAGCGCATTGGGATCGGCTGGCGGCGCGGCACCGGTGTCGGCGCCGTTGGCGGCCTTCGCCGGCTCGCTCGGCTGCTCCGACGGCTGCGGCCGCTCTTTCGTGGCATCGCTGACGATCTTCTCCGCCGAGTTGCCGCGTGAGAACGCAAGGTCGTTGGTCGGGTTCGGCGCCTTCTCCATCGTCTGCGCCCGGCGGTTGCGATCGGACAGCTCCGCGAGCTTGGGCGGCACCTGGGTGCGGACCTCGACCTTGGGCGCGACGAACACGAACTGTGCCCGGTCCCGGATGTCGTTCTGCTCCTTCTCGCGCTGCGCCTCGATCCGCTGTTCCTGCGCGGCGCGCATCGCCTTGACGAAAGGCAGGTTCGGCCACGCGATGAGGGTCACGAGCACGAGCAGATGCACGACGATCGTCAGGAGGACGATCTCCAGCTGGGTCAATGACCGATCCAGCGTCGGAATTTCCGGGCGGTAGTCCTCGAAATCGAAGTACATCAGTGGTTTACGAGATTATAGCAACCTGGGATGCCGATTGGCGAATGCCGGGTGGCCCAGCCGCATTCGGCTCAGCCGCGAGTGGCTACGTATAAGTAGACGATGCCGAGGCTCAGGGAGACGGGCCGGACATTCGTGAACCCGTGTGAAGAAATGGTGGCGGCGAACACCGGTGGGGTGGGAAAGGCGCCCACCGACGCCGGAAGGTACGAATACGCACCCTGGTGCTTCGAGACGAGGCGGCCCAGTTGCGGGAGGACGACCCGAAAATACCAGTTGTACAGGGCGCGGATGCCGGGAACGACCGGTTCGCCGAACTCCAGGATCACGAGCGTTCCTCCCGGCCTGATGACGCGCGCGAGCTCTGACAGGGCGGCCTCGGGCTCGGCGACGTTCCGGATGCCGAACCCGATCGTGGCCACGTCCGCCCAGCCCTCGCGCACGGGAATCTTCGTCGCGTCCCCGCGCACGAGCGTGATCCGCCGATCGAGAGAGCGCGCGCGCAGCTTGTCGAGACCGACGCGCAGCATCGCGCCGGCGAAATCCACACCCACGATCCGCGCCCGGGGCGCCGCCCGAAGCGCCGCGATCGCGAAGTCCGCCGTTCCGGTGCAGAGGTCGAGCACGCGGGCATCGGCGGCCAGGCCGGCTTCGCGGACCGCGCGGGCGCGCCACCGCACGTCGAGCCCGACGCTCAGGACGTGATTCAGGAGGTCATAGCGCCGGGCGATGGCGTCGAACATGGCCGAGATCCGGGCCGGAGACTTGTCGGGCGGCTGCACGGTCGCCCGATCTTACTCTGCCGGCAGTTGCACCTCAGCAGGGCAACTGCTAGGATCCGTAATTCCTCCGGGGAGGCCCCCTCATGTCCCGAGCGTCTTTTGCCGGTCATCGTTGTCGGCGCCTGCTCGCGCAGGGCTGCACGGCGCTTGCGCTGACTCTCACCGCGTGTGGAGGTGGCGGCGGCTCGCAGCCGGTCACGCCGTCGAGCCCCACGCCCACGACGCCGGCCCCTCCGACCACACCGACCAACACGTGGTCCGCCGCCGGGCGCGTCAGCACGCTCGGCACAGCGGAGGCGGTCGGTGGCGCCACGCTGACTCCGGGCTGGACGCTGGCCGCCGTCACGGCCGACGCGCAGGGCAATTACCTGCTCGGGGACGTCGCCAATCCACCGTCCACGCCGTACCCGGTCAGCATCTCGAGCCCGGGCATGATCAGCCACGACGTGTGGATCGGGTGGGCGCGTGGTGCGCGCACCGACGTCGCGCTCGACATGATCCGCAATGCCCCGCCGTTCTCACTCGATTTCTACAGGCAGTTCGTCCGCGGCACGTACGATCAGCCGAACGCGCCGTTTCCGGTTCTGCGGTGGACGACCGCGCCCAGCTTCTACGTGAAAACGGCCGATCAGAACGGACGTGCGATCGAGCCCGAAGTGCTGGAGCGCGTCTTTGACGGCCTCCGCGCGGCGGTGCCGGCCTACACCGGCGGGCGCTACGCCGCGGCGGCCATCGAGA
>JANOJK010000115.1:0-3356 GCA_031408165.1 Acidobacteriota bacterium
TGGTACTGGCGGCAGGCGATCACCATCGCGGCGCACGCGCTCTCGAGACGCACCCCGCGCCACGAGCGGCCGGCACACTCTGGAGACTTCTTCATGACCACATGGATGATCGACGTGCGCTACGCCTGGCGGGCCCTCTTCAAGCGGCCGCTGCTGACGATGACCGTGGCCGGGACCCTGGCGATGGGGCTCGGCGCGAACGCGACGATCTTCAACTTCGTCGACCGTCTCATTCTGCGCCCCTTCACCTTCGCGAATCCCGACGCGATCCTGATGCTCTCCGAGACCGGACCGGGCCTCGACTACCGCAAGGAAGCGGTGTCGGAAGCGAACTTTCTGGATTGGCGCGCACAGACCGACGCCATCGCGCATCTGTCCGCGTTCACCTGGTGGGACGCCAACCTGCTCGCCGACAGCAATCCGGAGCGCGTCCAGGGCTTCTTCGTGTCCGCCGGGTTCTTCGACGCCCTCGCCGTCCGCCCGGTGCTCGGGCGCGGATTCGTGAGGGACGATGAAACGTGGGGGCGGCACCGGGTGGCCGTACTGAGCGACGCGCTCTGGAAGCGGCGCTTCGCCGCCGACCCCACCATCGTCGGCCGACGCGTCACGATCGACGGGGAGCCGTTCCAGGTGATCGGCGTCGCCCCCCCGCGTTTCGGATTCCCGAGCGGCAGCGAGATCTGGGCCCCCTTCTCGCTCGACCCAAAGACCCCGCCGCGGCGCGACGCGCGCTACCTCACGGTGCTGGGTCATCTGGCGGCGGGCCGGACGCTGGAAGACGCGCAGACGCAGATGTCCGTGCTCGCCGGACGGCTGGCGCGCGACTATCCAGAGGCGAACCGCGACCACGGCGTCCGCGTGTTCACGATTACGCAGGGCATGATGGATCCGGGCCTCGGGCCCATCGTGTCGCTGTGGCAGGCGTCCGCCGGCGTGGTGCTGCTCATCGCCTGCGCGAACATCGCGAACCTGCTGATGGCGCGCGCCTCCGAGCGGCGCCGGGAAATTGCGGTGCGGCTGGCGCTCGGCGCGGGACGCGGGCGCGTCATCCGCGAGCTCCTGACCGAGAGCGTCCTGCTCTCCCTCACGGCCGTGCCACCCGCGATCGGCTTCGCCTGGGTGAGTCTGCACTTCATACGCACCAGCATGCCGGCAACCACGATACGCTACGTGCCCGGCTTCGAGTCGCTGGGCATCGACCTGCGGCTGCTCGGCTTCATTCTTGGGCTCGCCGTGCTGACCGCGGGCATCTTCGGCATCATCCCGGCGCTGCAGGCCGCGCGCTCCCCGCTCGTCAGCGCGCTGAAGGAGGGGGGGCGCACGGCGACCGGCCGGCAACTGATGCGCCGCGCGATTGTCGTCGCGGAAATGTCGATCGCGCTCCCCCTGCTGGTTGCGGCCGGCCTCGGCGTCCTCGGCACCAACCGGTTCCTCAACGGCCCGCAGGGGTACGATCCCGACGGCCTGCTGACGATGAAGCTGGTGCTGCCGGAGCGCAGCTACCCGGACGACCAGGCGCGGCGGCAGCTCGCGGTCAAGGCGCTCGACGCGATGCGCGCGCTCCCCGGCGTGGAGTCCGCCGCGGTGGCCAATTTGCTTCCGTCCGGGTCATCGAACTCGTCCCGGGTGGTCGAAGTGGAGGGCCGTCCGGTGACGGACCCGCGCGAGTTGCCTGAAGTCGACAGCCGCCTGGTCACGCCGGACTACTTCGGCGTGATGCGCATTCCCATCCAGCGCGGGCGGGCCTTCACCAGCGCCGACGGGGAGGATGCCGCGAAGGTGGCGATCGTCTCCGAGAACATGGCGAAACGGCTGTGGCCCGGCGAGGATCCAATCGGGCGCCGCGTGAAGGTCCGGACCGGCCCCTGGCTCACGGTCGTGGGGATTTCGGGGGACGTCATCCACGACTGGTTCAACAAGCGCTTCGAACCGATGCTGTACCGGCCGTTCGCGCAGACGCCGGCCGCGGAGTTCGCCCTCGCGCTGCGGACGACCGGCGATCCGGAATCGCTGGCCGCCGCCGCGCGCCAGGCGATGCTCCGCGTCGATCCGACGCAGCCGGTCTTCGACCTGCGCACGCAGCGGGGGGCGCTCAGCGAGAAGACGATCGGTCTGAAGTACCTGGCCGCCATCATGGCGGTGTTCGCCGCGCTCGGACTGCTGCTCGCGTCGGTGGGGCTCTACGCGGTGATTGCGTACCTGGTGGCGCAGCGGCGGCACGAGATCGGGCTGCGCATCGCGCTCGGCGCCTCCGCCGCCGACGTGATCCGCATGACCGTCGGCCAGGCGCTCCGGCTGACGCTCGTCGGCGCGGGCATCGGACTCGTGCTCTCGGTGGCGCTCAGCCGTCTCATGCAGGCCGGCCTGCTCGGCATCGCGTCCGGCGACGCACGCGTGTTCGCGGCCTTCGCGGCGGTTCTGATCGGCGCCGCGCTGCTCGCAGGCTATCTCCCCGCGCGCCGCGCCGCCTCGATCGACCCGATGACGGCGCTCCGCGCGGAGTAGTCTGCAGGCGAACTACAATGTCGCGGTGCAGCCGCTCGTCATTGGCGTCGCTGGTGGATCGGGGTCCGGCAAGACGACGGTCGTGCGACGGATCGTCGACGCGCTGGACGACGCCCGCGTGAGCGTGATCGAGCACGACCGCTACTACCGCGACCGCAACGACCTGAGGCTCGAGGAGCGGGCGGCACTCAACTACGACCACCCCGACTCGCTCGAGACCGACCTGCTCGTCAGCCACGTGAATGCGCTGCGGGCCGGACGAAGCGTCGAAGCCCCCGTCTATGACTTCGCCCGGCACGCGCGCAAGGCCGAGACCGAGACGATCACCCCGCGCCGCGCGCTCATCGTCGAGGGCATCCTGATCTACACCGATCCCACGCTGCGCAAGCTGATGGACGTCAAGGTCTATGTCGACACCGACGACGATACGCGATTCATCAGGCGCCTGCGGCGCGACATCTCGGACCGCGGACGCACCGTCGAATCCGTGATCGAGCAGTACATGTCGACCGTCAAACCGATGCACCTGGAGTTTGTCGAGCCGAGCAAGCGATACGCCGACATCATCGTTCCGCTCGGCGGCCACAACCTGGTGGCGATCGACATGCTGCTCACGCTGATCCGCGGGCTGACGAGCGGCGAGGCGAACTGAGTCTCAGCTGCCAGCTTCCAGCTCCCAGCTGCCAGCTTCCAGCTCCCAGCTCCCAGCTCCCAGCTCCCAGCTCCCAGCTTCCAGCTCCCAGCTCCCAGCTCCCAGCTCCAACCTCCAACCTCCAACCTCCAACCTCCAACCTCCAACCTCCAACCTCCAACCTCCAACCTCCAACCTCCAACCTCCAACCTCCAACCTC
>JANOJK010000127.1:0-4098 GCA_031408165.1 Acidobacteriota bacterium
GTGCGGCCGCCGAAGAACGAGTACGTGTGTACGTGCGCCGGCTGACCGGGCACGACGACGGCGATCGCGACGGTGCCGACGGGCTTCGCAGCGGTACCGCCGCCCGGACCGGCGATGCCGGTAATCCCCACCGCGACGTCGACCTTCGTGCGCTCACGAATCCCATCGGCCATCGCGACCGCCACGGGCTCGCTGACGGCGCCGTGCGCCGCAAGCAGTGCCGCGGGCACCCCGAGGAGCGCGGTTTTGTCCTCGCAGGCATAGGCGACGACGCCGGCGCGCACGTAGCCGGAGCTGCCCGCCACGTCGGTCAGACGGGACATCAGCAGTCCGCCGGTGCACGATTCCGCCGCGGCGATCGTCCAGCCACGCGCCTTCAGCAGGTCTCCGACGACCTCCTCCATGACGCGCCCGTCGGTGCTGTAGACGTCGGCGGCAATCACCGCCATCAGTTCCTCGCGCGCGCGATCGAGAATCGCGGCGGCCCGGGCGCCATCGCTCTCGCGGACCGAGAGGTGCAGCTCGATCTGCCCCATCGCCGCCAGGATCGTCGTCGCGATCGGCGGCGACGCCTCGCGCCAGCGCGAGTAGATTGGCTGCACCATCTGCTCGACGTGGGACTCGCCGCGCCCGGTGAGGAAGAGCGTGGTCTTGTACGATCGCTCAGCCCCGGCGCGCTCGCGCAACGGCCCGCTGCACACCAGTTCGAACATCGGTTGCAGCTCGCGTGGCGGGCCCGGCAGGAGAATGACGATACGGCGCCCGGACGGCGTCGGGACGTCGATGAACAGCCCCGGTGCCGTGCCGTTGGGATTGTCGAGCACGATCGCGCCGCGCGGCACTTGCGCCTGCCGCCGGTTGACGTCGGGCATCACCAGCCCGCGCGCCTCGAAGCGCGCGCGGATCTTCGCGACGATCGACTCCTCGATGGCCATCGGCAGCCCGAGCACCCCGGCGACCGCCTCGCGGGTGAGGTCGTCGTCGGTCGGGCCCAGCCCGCCTGTGAGGATCACCAGGTCCGCGCGCGCGAGCGCGTGGCCGAGCGCCATCGCCACGTCCTCGCGGTCGTCGCCGACCACCGTCTTGATGCGGAGGTCGATCCCCATCTCCGCCAGCCGGCCGGACAGGTACAGGGAATTGGTGTCGGCGCGGGTCGAGCCCAGGAGCTCGGAACCGACGGCGATGATTTCTGCCGTGCGGGGCGCCATGCTCAGTGGATCCACGCCGGCAGCAGCCACATCACCAGCCGCAGCGTCAGGTTCGCGTAAATTCCCGCCATCACGTCGTCCGCCATGATGCCGATACCGCCGTGGAGTTTCTCGAGACGATCCGCCGGGTACGGTTTGATGACGTCGAACACACGGAAGAGGAAGAATCCGGCGATCGCGCCGGACCAGCCGACGGAGACGAATGCAAGCGTGACGAGCATGCCGACGACTTCGTCGATGACGACGGCGCCGGGGTCGATGCCCCCGAAAAACCGCTCCGCGTGCGTGGCCGCCCACGTCCCCACGGCGAAGGTCAGGGCGATGAGACCGGCTTCGACGAGCGGCGAACCGCTCCACCACACGAGGAGATAGACCACGAGGCCCGCGGCGGATCCGGCCGTCCCCGGCGCGATCGGAAAATAGCCGCACCCGGCGACGGTCGCGACGAGGACGGCAAGACGAGTCACGCTTTGACGACGCGCGTGTCGGCGAGGCGATCGTGCAGCGCGCGACGCTCCTGGCCGAAGAACGCAGGAAGGAATCCGAGGCCGGCCGGCACGGCGGAGACGAGATAGCCGGCGGCGCGGACGACCGCCTGGCCGAGCGACACGCGCTCGAACGCGGGGGCCGCGGGATCGGCCGGGATCACGCGGATGCCCACCGCCATCTTCCCGATGGTCTGGCCGCGGGCGGCGACGAAGGTCGCGAGGTACCCGCCGTTCAGCAGCGCCAGAAACGACAGCAGCGGCGCCATCGGCAGCGTCATCACGTCGGTGAACGTCAGCTCGCAGATCCTGAGCGTGAAATAGACCACGACGACATCGATGCCGGCGACGAGCGCGAGATCGATCAGGCCGCCACAGAGCCGCGCCGCCACGGGGGCGACGACCCGCACAGGATCCGCGGCGAACGCGTCCGTGTCCGGCGCGGCCGCGGGAGCCCGCGGCGGCACGATCGCCATTTCCGCCGTGTCGAGCGCCAGCCGCGGCTCCCGATCCGTGTCGACGCGCCCGGTTTCGCGGCGCGCTTTCGGGCGGGGGGCCACGGGCGACATCCGACGGACCGCGAGCGGCGCGCGCGGAGTGGCGCCGGGTGTGACGAGCGGCGCATCGGGGTCCCCGCCGCCCGGCGTAAACAGATCGTGCAGGGTAAAATCTGCAAGCGGACCGACGGCTTCCGTGCCGTCATGGATCGACAGGTCAGGGGGCGGTACGTCGACGAGCGAGAAGTCGTAGCCGCAATTGCGGCAGCGCTCGCCGCTATCGAAGCTGAAATACTGGCACTTGGGACATTTCATTTAGCGGATGGCGGCGCCTGGGTGGCGTGTGCCGAGTCGAGCAGCTGCTGCTGGATCTTCGCGCGCAACTCGTCGGCCCGGGCGCGCAGCGGATCGCCCTGCCGGATCGCCTCGAGTGCGCTGAGCGCGTCGCGGAGACGGCCGTTTCCCGCCCACGCGCGGGCGCGGGAGAGGGACACCTCGGACGCCGACGGCAGGGGGAGCGGCTCTTGCACCGTGCTGACGGCCCAGGCGCCGGTGGCAGGAGACAAGGACAGTGAGAGGCTCCATGGCCACGCGCCCGACGACCGCGCGATCATCACGAGGACGCCCGCGGCCAGCCCGATCGCCAGCACCAGCAGCAGCGTGGCGGCCCGCATGCCCCCTGCGGTGAGCGGACCCGGGGAAAGGCCGGCACCGCCGACCCGGCGCCCGGCCGACCCGCGCGACAGCCTGCTCGTGTACCTGTGAGTCCGCGCCTGGACTGATGGCTGAGGCTCCATCTCGACATCCGCCGGCGCCAGCCGCTCCAGGCGTTCGAGCATCGCCAACGCCTCATCCGGCCGGGCGCCGCGCTCCACGGCCGAGCTCAGCAAGCGCCGGGCTTCCTCGGTGTCCCCCCGGGAAAACGCGGCGGCGCCGGTCTGGAGCAGCTCATCCCCTTCGCGCTGTCGCTCGGCAATCGCGCCGCGGGCCCGCTCGATATAGGCGCGCGCACGCGCGTGGCTGCGGTCCAGGAACAGGACGCGCGTCCAGACGCTGATTGCAAGCTCGTGTTGTCCGCTGAAATAATGGTCGAGACCGGCGAGGAGCAGCTCCTCGATCCGCGTGTCACGCCCCGGCTGCAGAGCGGACGAGGTGTCGTGATCGCGAAGCGGATCCGCCATGAGAAGGTGGCCGAATTATACAGGTTCCGATGGCAATCATCGAGTGCATTCCCAACGTCAGCGAGGGGCGACGCCCCGACGTGGTGGAGACGATCGCGGCCGCGATCCGCGCCGTCCCGGGCGTCCGCCTGCTCGACCATTCCTCCGACGTGTCGCACAACCGCTCCGTCTTCACGTTCGCGGGGGACGCGAACCCGGTCAAGGCCGCCGTCCTCGCACTGTTCGAGCGCGCGTTGGCGGCGATCGATCTCCGCACGCACCAGGGGGAGCACCCGCGCCTCGGCGCCGTCGACGTCGTCCCCTTCGTCCCCATCGAGGGGGTCACGATGGCCGACTGCGTGGCGCTCGCGAAGGAGGTCGGGCGCGAAGCGGCGTCGCGGTTCGGGGTGCCGGTGTATCTATACGAAGAGGCGGCGCAGGACGCTGCGCGCAGGAATCTGGAAGACATCAGGCGCGGGGAGTTCGAGGGCCTGGCCGTCAAGATGGCGACCAAGGGGTGGGCGCCCGACTTCGGTCCCGCCGGACCGCATCCATCGGCGGGGGCGTCCGTGATTGGCGCGCGCATGCCGCTCATCGCCTACAACATCAACCTGAACACCGACCGGCTCGACGTCGCGAAGCGGATCGCCGCCGCCATCCGGCACAGCAGCGGAGGCTTCCGCTACGTGAAGGCGGCCGGGTTCGAGCTGAAGGATCGCGGCATCGTGCAGGTCTCGATGAACCTGAC
>JANOJK010000128.1:0-1779 GCA_031408165.1 Acidobacteriota bacterium
GTCGTCGCGCCGAGAAGAGCGGCCTTCGTCACCGCCGCGGCCAGCCCGCGCGCCTTGAACGAATTGGTGGGATTGAGCGACTCGTCCTTGACGAACAGGCGGGAGAGCCCCAGGGTCGCGCCGAGGCGCCGCGCGTGGATGAGCGGCGTCCATCCCTCGCCGAGCGTCAGCGGCTCCTCGCCGTCAAGGAGCGGCATCATCTCGCGATACCGCCACATATTGGGCTCACGCGAGGCGAGCGATGCCTTCTTCCACGCCCGCGCCGCCTGCAGGTCATACCGCGCCAGCAGCGGCATGCCGCAGGTGCACAGATGTTGTTCGCGCCGCGCGTCGTATGGACCCGCTCCGCAGGGGACGGAGCATTCGAGGTGGGTGAAGAAGGACATCACTTCAATGTCGAATGTTGAATGCTGAATGTCGAATGTTCAGCATTCAGCATTCAGCATTCAGCATTCAGCATTCGTCATTTCACCAGCAGGTCGGTGTCCTTCTTCTTCTGGATCTCGTCGATCAGCGTCACGTGCTGATCGGTGATCTTCTGGACTTCCTCGAGCCCGCGGCGCTCGTCGTCCTGCGAGATCTTGCTGTCCTTGAGGAGCTTCTTCAGTTTGTCGTTGGCCTCGCGGCGGACGAGGCGGACGCCGTTGCGCCCTTCCTCGGCGAACTTGTGCACGATCTTCGACAGCTCCTTGCGGCGCTCGTCGGTCAGGGCGGGGATCGGGATGCGGATGACCTTACCGTCGTTGGTCGGATTCAGCCCGATGTTCGCGGCGCGGATCCCTTTTTCGACGTTGTTCATCAGGGACGGATCGAACGGCTGCGCGAGGATCATCGCGGGCTCTGGCACCGACAGTGACGCCACCTGGTTGAGCGGCACCATCGAGCCGTAGGCCTCGACGTGAACGGTGTCGAGGATGTTCACCGATGCCCGCCCGGTGCGGACCCCGCCCAGCTCGCGCCGGACGTGTTCGATGTGCCCGTCCATCCGTTTGGTGACTTCGACGAACAGCCCTTTCAGATCGGTGACGTCCATGCGGTCCTCAGTCTGCGGTGACGGTCGTGCCCACGCGGTCGCCCATGATGACGCGGCGCAGGTTCCCCGGCGTCCGCAGGTTGAACACGACGATCGGCAGTTTGTTGTCCATGCAGAGGGAGATGGCCGTGGCGTCCATCACCTTCAGCCCCTCGGCCAGGACTTTCAGATAGGAGATGTCGTCGTACTTGGTCGCCTCCGGATGGAGCATCGGGTCGGCGGTATAGATCCCGTCGACCTTCGTCCCTTTGAGGATGACGTCGGCCTTCATCTCCATGGCGCGGAGCGCGGCGGCGGTGTCGGTCGTGAAATAGGGATTGCCGGTGCCGGCGACGAAGACCACGACGCGTCCCTTCTCGAGGTGGCGCACGGCGCGGCGGCGGATGAACGGCTCGGCGACGGCGCGCATCTCGATGGCACTGGCGACGCGGGTAGTAATCCCGACGTGCTCCAGCGCGTCCTGCAAGGCGAGGCCGTTGATGACCGTTGCGAGCATGCCCATGTAGTCGGCTGTCGCGCGGTCCATGCCTTTCGCGCTGGCGGCCAGGCCGCGGAACAGGTTGCCGCCGCCGATGACGACGGCGACCTGGACACCGAGGCCCTGGATCTCCGCGATATCCTTGGCAATCCGCGTCGTGACGGCGGGATCGATGCCGAACTGCTGCTCGCCCATCAGGGCTTCACCCGACAGCTTCAGCAGGACCCGGCCGTAACGTGGGGGCATAGCCGCCAATTATATTTGGTAA
>JANOJK010000129.1:0-1967 GCA_031408165.1 Acidobacteriota bacterium
GCTGATTCGCCGCGGCATGCACCTCTCGACGCTCGCGGTCATCCTGACGGTGTGGACCGGCGCGGTGCTCGCGCAGGCGCCCGGTGTGATCCTCTCCATTCCTGTCGCCGGCTTCCTCTCGGTGAGCGTGCGCCACTGGCGGGAGTACCGCGAAATCGAGCGGCTCCTCGCGACCGCGAAAACAGCAACCTCTGAAACTCCATGACATTCGCCGAGGTCGAACGATGGACTACACGTTCGTGCAACTGACGCCATCCGACGTGGTACCCCTGAAGAACCTGTTGCGGGTCTTCGGAGAGGCGTTCGAAGACGTCGAGACCTATCAGGGCGTCGTTCCACCGGACGACTATCTGCACTCACTCCTCGCCATGCCACACTTCATCGTCGTCGTCGCACGCCACGGCGACGATGTGATCGGAGGTCTCGCCGCGTACGAACTGAAAAAGTTCGAACGGGATCGACGCGAGATCTACATCTACGATCTGGCGGTGGCGACGGAACATCGCCGGAAGGGCGTCGCCACGGCCATGATTGGTGAACTGAAGCGCATCGCCAGAGAACGGCGGGCCTACGTCATCTTCGTGCAGGCGGATCAAGGCGACGGGCCCGCCATCGCACTGTACGAGGCGTGTGGAACGAGGGAGGACGTTCATCATTTCGACTTCCTCGTGACCGACTGAGCCCAGGTCTATGGTCGGCCCGCGTCAACGAGTTCACACACTAGAATGTGTGATATTATGTGTAGATGGCCACGAACCTGGACCTCGACCCCGCGCTGCTCGAAGAGGCCCTGGCAGTCGGCGGGCGCGCCACCAAGAAAGAGGCAGTGACGGAGGCCCTGCGCGAATACATCGGCCGGCGACGACAGGCGCACGTCACGCGGCTGTTCGGCACGATCGAATACGACCCGGCGTACGACTACAAGAAGCAGCGGCGGCGGAGATGAAAGTGCTCGTCGACACGTCCGTCTGGTCCCTCGCGCTCCGCCGGTCCAGGCGGACCCCCGATCCGTCCGTTCAGCAGCTCCGATCGCTTGTCGACGAGGGGCGCGTCGCGATGATCGGGCCGATCCGGCAGGAGCTGCTGAACGGGCTGCGCACGGCGGACGCCTTCGAGCGCCTGCGGGATCACCTGCGTCCATTTCCGGACGAGACGCTCGAGTCCGCCGACTTCGAGCGTGCAGCCGAGCACTTCACCACATGCCGGGCGAAAGGTGTGCAGGGCTCCAGCACGGATTTTCTGATCTGCGCCGCCTCCGAACGCCGCAACCTCCCGATTCTTACGACGGACAGGGACTTCCTCCGGTTCGCCAGAATCCTGCCGATTGCCCTGCACGGCTCGGGCGCATGAGAGCCCGTCACGCGCCACGCACGCTGCTCGCGGCCGCACTACTTTTGTGCATCCCGCGCACCGACGCCGCCGCACAGCCGCTCGGCGTCCTGCGCATCAAGGTGACGATCGTCGGCGCCGACGGCCTCGCCAGGCCCGTCCCGCGCCACGCACTGCTCATCAGCGACAACCCGTCGAGCGCCGCGCCGCGGCGCACGGTGACGGCACTGGACGGCACAGCGGAAGTGCGCCTGCGGCCGGGGAACTACACGGTGGAGTCCGACCAGCCGCTGATCTTTCAGGGCAAAGCGTACCAGTGGGCCCAGACCCTGGACGTCGCGTCGGGACAAGTCACGTCCGTGGAGATGACCGCCGACAACGCCCAGGTCGAAGCGCCCGCTTCCAGCCTGCCCTCCGCCTCGAGCCCGTCTGGCGCGGAGGGTAACCCGTCCGCCCTCCTCATCGACTGGCAGAATAGCGTGGTGTCAATCTGGACTCCGACGAAACTCGGATCGGGATTCCTCATCGACGCGCGAGGCCTCATCGCCACCAATCAGCGGCTCGTCGGCAAGTCCTCGTCCCTGGAAGTGCAACTCTCGCCGACCGAGAAGGTGACGGCACGCGTCCTCGCAGCGGAT
>JANOJK010000171.1:0-6347 GCA_031408165.1 Acidobacteriota bacterium
CGGCGGGCGATCTCGGCGTCGTAGCCGCGCTTGTTGCCCCAGTAATGCGTGAACCACGCCTCGGCGGGCTTCAGGCGTCCGGTGCGGCCGAGGACGATCCCCTCGACGAGCTGCTCGGTGGCGAAGTGCCGCACGCCGGCAGCGCCGAGCCGGTCGTACAACGAGAGCGCGTCATCGACCAGGCCACGGTCGGCGGGAGGGATGGCGAGCACTCCGGAGTTCCACATGCTGTCGGTGTCCAGGAACTTTCCCGCTGCCCCGCCAAAGCCCGCCACCGTGGACAGCGCGCGCAGCGAGGCCCACAACTTGCGGTTGCCGCTCCGCCGGCTCTGCGACAACACGTACTCGTGCTTGTGCATGAAGAGGTCACCGGCGCGGAGCCGGGCGGCAAAGGCGTCGAGCGGCGTTCGCGCCAGCACGTCGGCGTCGAGCAGCACGACGGGCCCCGTGGCGGGAGCGGAAACGGCGCGGAAGAGCTCCAGCTTCTGGCGCATCGAGAACGGCTGCGGCCCGCGCCACGCCTCGAGCCGCGCCTCGTCCAGGTACTCGATCTCCACGCGCGTGCCGAACCAGACGTAGCACTCGGGCCGATCCGTCGCGACCACCAGCTCGAACGGCTGCGGCGCGTGCGCCACCAGCGACAGCAGCAGCATCAAGGACTGCCGATACACCCCGATGGCCTCCCCATAGGCCAGCGTCACGAACCGGATCGGGCTCACCGCTTCAGGCGTCATCTCGTCACATCGGAACATGCAGGAGCACAGGCGTTCAGGAGAACCTGATCGCCAACGCCTGAACCCCTGGTCTCCTGCACGTCTATCGGCAGGAGTTGCTGATCAGGAGCAGTTCGGGCAGGGGCTGCCTCGCCAGGACCTGCCGCAACTTCACCTCGAAGGTCGGCCGCCGATCGATCACGCAGGCGCGGGCCGCGATCTGCGGCCCGAGCGCGGCGTAATCGTCTGCCGACAGTACCGCGTACACCCGTCGGTCCGAGAGCATCGCCCGCACGAACGGAGGCTCGTCGACGTACTGATCCACATGGCGGCGCAGGTAGTAGACCATGCTCGGCAGCGACACCTGGTAGTGGGCGACCACGTCGCCCGGCTTCAGTCGCTCGTGCAGCGCCTGGCTGAATGCCGGCACCGGCTTGTAGCGCTCGAACTCGGGCAGCACGAACACGACGAAACTCCAGTTGACGAGGACGACCGCCGTCAGCAGCGACAGCGCGGACGCCACCGGCCTCCTCGCGGCCCCAAGGAACATCGTCACCACGCCGCCCGCGACGCCCAGGGCTCCGACGATCAACGCCGCGTCGAGCGCGTAGACGCGGCCGGCCGTCTCGAAGAGGTAGAGCACCGCGGTCCCGGCGATGCCGAGCAGGGCGCCCGCGACCGCCAGTGTGGCGCTCAGCCACCCCTTCCAGCGAGGGACGGTCAGCCCGCGCTCGATCGCGAGGCCCCCGAGCGCCGCCACCGCCGAGATGATCGGGAAGATGTAGAGATCCTGCTTGCCCGCCGACAGCGAGAAGAACCCGACAATCGCGGCGATCCAGCACCACAGCAGCGTCTCGATCCGGGTGCGCGACTTCCACGCCCCCACCGCCGCGCACGGGAGCAGCAGCGACCACGGGAACGCGTCGCTCAGCACGATCGGAAGGTAGAACCACGGCCCCCGGTGCTGGCGCACGCCGACGCCGGAGGTGAACCGCTCGACGTTCTCGCTGATCAGGAACGACCGGATGTAGGTCCAGCCATGCTCGTTATAGAGCGCCGCGTACCAGGGGACGACGATCACGGCGATGATGAGGAGGCCGGACGGCACCATCATCTGCGTGACGCGCTTCACCTCACCTCTGACCGCCAGGTAGAGCAGGAACGCGAGCGCGGGCAGCGCAATCGCGACCGGCCCTTTGGTGAGGACGCCGAGACCAATCGAGACGTACATGAGCACGAGGTAGCGGCGCCGGCGATCGGGGTACTGCTCGCTGAGCGCAAAGAAGGCCAGCGTCAGCGAGAGAAACGCCGTGATCCAGATGTCGATGAAGATGCGGCGGGCGAACATCACCAGGCGCGGCGCGGCCGCCAGACCGGCCGCCGCCCAGAGAGCGGCGGTCGAATCGCTCATCCCCGATCGCTCATCCTGAATCCCTGATCCTGCATCCTGAATCCCTGATCCTGCATCCTGAATCCTTGATCGCTCATCCCGAATCCCTGATCCTGCATCCCGAATCCCTGATCCTGCATCCCGAATTTCTGATCCTGCATCCTGAATCCCTGGTCGCTCGTCCCGTGTGGCCGTGCGCGCGAGGACGTAGGCGCAGCCGATGATGATCATCGCGCCGAGCGCGATGGCGACGCGCTGGACGGTCACCGAGACGCCGAAGACGCGGTAGAACGCCGCGACGATCCAGTAGCTCAGGACCGGCTTGTTGAAGCGCGGGAGGTAGTTGAACGTCGGGTTGAGGAAGTCGTTCGCCTCGAGCATCTCGCGCGGCGTTTCGACGTAGAACGCCTCGTTCGCGTCCCAGATCGCGGAGTTGCCGAGCGCGACGAAATACACGGCGACGGCGAAGAACAGCAGCGCGGGGAGCACGTATCCGCGTCTTCCGCGTGTTGCGCGGCCGGTGGACGTTCCTGATCCGGGCATTCCGCGTGATCCGTCGCCGCTAATGCCGGAAATGGCGGCGCCCCGTGAAAACCATGGCCAGGCCGCGCTCGTCGGCGGCGGCAATCACCTCGGCGTCGCGGACCGAGCCCCCCGGCTGCACGACCGCGGTCGCGCCTGCCTCGGCGACGGCGTCGAGCCCGTCGCGGAAAGGAAAGAACGCGTCAGAGGCCACGACGCTGCCCTTCAGCGAGCCCGCGGACGCCTTCATGACCGCGACCTTCACCGAGTCCACGCGGCTCATCTGCCCCGCCCCCACCGCCAGCGTCCGGTCCGCGCCGGTGAAGACGATCGTGTTCGACTTCACGTGGGCGCACACCCGCCACGCGAACCGCAGCGCCGTCCACTCCTCTGCCGTCGGCTGGCGCTTGGTCACCACCCGAATGGAGGCTGCAGTCGCGGACCTGTCCCCCGTAGCCCCGGTCGGCTCAGGGGACGAAGGGGGAGGCCATGGCGCCCTGGCTTCAGTCACGCGATCGGGTTCCTGCGAGAGCATGCCGCCGAGGAACGAGCGCATCTCCGTACCGGTCGCGTGCTCCCCGGTCCCGAGGAGCGTCGGTGCACTGGCCATCAGCTCGAAGTCGGCGGTCACGACCCGGAGATTCTGCTTCGTCGCGAGAACCGCGCGCGCCTCGTCCGAGAACGACGGCGCGATGACCGCCTCGATGAAGGTCGAGGTGATCGCCCTCGCGGTCTCGGCGTCGATCTCGCGATTGAGCCCCACGATGCCGCCGAATGCCGACAGCGGGTCGGCGTCACGCGCCCGCACGTACGCCTCGACGGCCGTCCCGCCGGTGGCGGTGCCACAGGGGTTGGTGTGTTTGATGACCACGGCGGCCGGCTCGGTGAACTCGAGCGCGATACGCGCCGCGGCATCCAGGTCCAGGAGGTTGGTGTAGGACAGTTCCTTGCCCTGGTGCGTCTCCCACTTCACGCGCCAGTTCGGGCCGTGGCCCGACACCCAGGTCGCCTTCTGGTGCGGATTCTCGCCGTAGCGCAGGTGACGCACCTGCACCCCCGCCGGCGCGCCCGCTCCGCCGCGCGTGAAGGTGTCTCCCTCGCAGCGAACGGTCTGCAGGGTGGCGGCGATGAGGGCGTCGAACTGCGCCGTGTGGGCGAACGCCTTCTGCATCAGCTCGAACTTGAACTCGAGCGACGGCCCGCGCGGCCGGCCCATCTGCTGGAGCACGCGCGGATAATCCGCGGGATCGACGACCACCAGGACGTCGCGGAAGTTCTTCCCCGCCGCGCGCAGCAGCGACGGCCCGCCGATGTCGATCTGCTCGATCAATTCGTCGAACGGCGTCTCCGGATCCGCCGCCGCCTTCGCGAAGGGATAGAGGTTCACGACCACCAGGTCCACCAGCTCGACCCCCTGGGACCTGAGCGCCTCCAGATCGTCGGGGCGGTGGCGCCGCGCGAGGATCCCCGCGTGGATCTTCGGGTGCAGCGTCTTGACCCGGCCGTCCATCATCTCGGGAAAGCCGGTGACGTCGGACACATTGGTCACGGCCAGGCCGGCGCCGGCGATCGCATTCGAGGTGCCGCCGGTCGACACCAGCTGGACGCCCCGTGCGGAGAGTCCGCGGCAGAACTCGACGAGGCCGGCCTTATCCGAAACACTCAGAATTGCACGCATATTTGGGGTTTTTCTTGACACGTTCCGGGGGGCGCCGGTACTATGCCATCGGCGCTGGCACGCCAGCGTCGTAAGCCGGGGCCGCGCTCTCGCGGTCTTTTTTTGTCTCTATCGCCATTGCAAGGCAGGGAAGTACGATGCGTATCACAGGCAAGGTCAAGTGGTTCAACAACGCCAAGGGTTACGGGTTCATTGAGCGCGACGGTGGAAGCGACGTGTTCGTGCACTTCTCGGCGGTCCAGGGAAACGGTTTCCGGACGCTGGAAGAAGGCCAGGCCGTCGAGTTCGAGATCGTCGACGGTCCCAAGGGCCCGCAAGCCGGCAACGTCACGAAACCCGCCGCCTAATTCCCATCTGTAGGGGCGGTCCGCACGCCGCCCCTACTCTTCCCCGCCCTTGGATCCCCGCACCGTAAAATTCACCTTCCCGCCGACCACCGCCACGCGGAACGTCACCTCGGGCATCCCGGTCGCCTTCACCTTGGACACCTGATCCTTCACCAGCGCTGCGAAGCGGTGAAACGGCACCACCTCGTCCCCCGCCTCGCGCCGCGCGTCCATCAGCGAGTCGTAGAGCGAATGGAGTTTGTCCATCTCGCGCATCGGATCCCGGAACGCCGTGACGTAGACGATCTTCGCATCGGGCGCGTTCGGCTTGCGGACCTCCTTCGGCGGCGGCAGGGCGAACGGGCCCGCGCGCCCTTCCTCGCGCGAGCGAAGCCCCCGATCCCACAGGTCCGCGAAGGTCTGGAACCGGCGCTGCAGCGTGTCGAACTGGAAGCGGTCCACGGCCGACTGGATGTACCCGCGATCCCACTTCTTGACCAGCGCGGCGACGCGGTTCCGTGTCTCCCACGGCGGCCTCGGCTGCCGCCCGGAGAAGAACATGTTGTATTCCGCCTCGAGCTGCTTGAGCCCGGCGGTGAGTGCGAGCAGATCCTTCTGGACGTCGGTGAGCTCCGCCATAACCGGTCACCGCCACGCCCCACGGATCCATTCACGGAGACCACCAGGATCACAAAGGTCACCACGTGTTTGTGGTCCTGGTGCCGTGGTGACCCTCGTGAAACAGCCGTGGACCGTCATGGGATCAGAAACCAGATCAGCGGGAGCCACAGTTCCCGTGCGTAGGGCACGGGCCGATCGTCGATGAGCACGTCCGTCGCGTCAAGCCGGCCGACCAGGTCGAACAGATCGCGCAGGTGGACGGCGTCCTTCGGGTAGAAGCGCGCGCGATGGCGCAGACCGGCGCCGGCGCCGACCTCGCGGTAGTCGTCCGACGCGCGGGCCATCTCGACGGCGCGCGCGTAATCGGGCCCCCCGAACAGCGGGAACTCCAGGGTGACGGAGAAGGGCAGCCTGGGGGTCCCGAAGAGCGCTTCGCTCAGCTCCGGGTCGAGCGCCGCGAGCTCCTCGTCGCTCGGCTGCTCGGGCAGGTCGAGGTAGGGCCAGAACCGCTCGACCGGGCGATAATCCGGTACGGGCACGCGCGGCTGGTCGTTGTCGGATGCCATAAAATCAAAGGGAAATCGTGACGGATAGTATCGCATGTCTGACCTGCGCGTCATTCCCTCCATAGAGCAGTTGCGGCAGCGCGACGCCATGCGCGTGCTCGAAACCCGCTACGGGCGCCTGGCCGTGATCGACGCGCTGCGCGCCGAAACGGCGGGGCTCCGGGACCGCCTCGCCTCGGGCCTCATCGCGGCGGTCACCGTCGAGGAGGCGATCCACGAAATTGAGATCGGGGCCGAGTCGCGGCTGCGCGCCGCCATGCGCCCTTCGCTCATCCGGGTCATCAACGCCACCGGGGTCATTGTCCACACGAATCTCGGGCGCGCGCCGCTGTCGGAGGCCGCGCTGGCACGTATCACCGACATCGCCGGCGGGTATGCGAACCTGGAGTACGACGTGGAGCGCGGCGCCAGGGGCCGCCGCGACGCGCACGCCGAAAAGCTGATCGTGCGCCTCACCGGCGCCGAGGCCGCCGTGGTCGTGAACAACAACGCGGCGGCGACCATGCTCCTGCTCGCGGCGCTGGCCGCCGG
>JANOJK010000188.1:0-9013 GCA_031408165.1 Acidobacteriota bacterium
GACTCTCTCGTAGATTCGGAAGCTGGTTTCACGGAGGATACCTTTGAGACGGAGCGTCTGGAGCGCCAAGAGCTTGAAGGTCGTCCTAGTCGTCTTGCTCTCCGTCGCGAGCACGTATCGCGCGAGCGCTGACACGTTTCCCTTCGAGGTTGTCCTCGCTACCGGGCCGAACAATGTGGTCGACTCGAACGCGTCCTCGTGTGATTCCGTGGAGGGGTGCTACACGCGCATCGGCACACGGTGCTCGGACAACCCCACCGCGCTCTGTGACTTGCAGATCGTCCCGGCCGGCCGCTGCTCGTACGGAAATCTCGCGACCGGCTTGGCGAGCTGCGTGTGGCCGCACCGGGCAGGGCGCTGCGTGGGCAACATCAAAGTCGGATGTCTCACGAGCACGGAGTGTTCGGGTCTGAGCCCGAACACCTGTGACCTCAGCATCGATAAATTCGGTCGACCCGCCGATCCGAACGACGCTGCGATCTGCACCTGCCAGGGCACGAACTCGGCTGGGGCCGACTTCGAGCTCACCATCTGCGGCGGCGGCCTGTCGGTCTGCTCCGACGGCGACCCGACCCGCGAAGTTGGCGGCCTCGGCGTCGGCCTCGGCGTCGAACTGAAGCTCGGAGGCGTCGGCAGCCAGACCTTCCCAGGCATGGGACCTGCGGTCACCGGCTCCAGCACGCCGAACGCGAGCCCCTCGTACGGCCTCGAGAACCCACCGGTCAACTTCGATCCGCAGCGCGACGCGGGTAGCGTCGGCCGCACGCCGTTCCAGGGCACCGGAATCATCCGCCAGGCTCGCACCACCGACGCACGCGAGATCGCTGCCTACGCCCACCCGACCATCGCCAATCCCGGTCCCGGGCCGCTGAACGTGCGCAAGATCACGTCGCTAGGCGATTCCTATTGGGGTGACTGGTTCTTCATGTCGTCGGCCGTCGCCCCGCCGTTCAACACCCACATCGTGACCTACACCTGCGATCCGCCGGTCGGCTGGGTCGTCGGTACGCCGGTCAACGCTGGCGGCCAGTTCTGCCACCAGGCGGCGCGCAACGGTATTTCGTTCCTCTGGGAAGACGACCTGACCGCTGCGCAGAAGACCGCGTACAGCATTGCCGGCGTGCCCGTCTGCCCGCCGCACTGCTACAAGGACTTCGACATCTCCACGATGGAGCTGCAGGAGCTCAACGAGGCCGGCTTGCTGGACCCCAACGCGGGTATCCAGCTCGCCATCCAGAGCGGCGAGGTCGCGCCGACTCGAGTCGCAGGTGCGCGTGACGCGATCGGCGTGGCCGCCGTCACCTCGCTCACCTATCTGGTCGACAACGACCTTCGCTGCAAGCTCGGCGGCTGGGGCAACGCCCCTGGCGAGGTCGGACGCTGCGTCGACGGTCCGCGCACGTGCGTGCCGGGTTCCGCTGGCGACGTCGCGTGCGGTCTGCCGCCCGATCAGGACGGCGTCATCGCGCCGGGCGTGCAGGGCGGTAGCTGCCGCGCTTGCAACGGTCCGTTCAACGCGATCACCAACCCACTCGGTCTGCCGATCGGGTACAACACCCACGGTCGCGCCGAGCTCGAGCTCGTCGCGAATCAGCGCATCGGCGGAATTGCCGGTCAGAACGCCGACGTGCGCGTGCCTCTGTTCGTGGTCGGGACCTCGGGTAACGCCGCCTCGGACTTCCGGGACATCGCGAACGAGGGCGTTCCGGCCGTCGATCTCGCCGACATGGGTCCGGTCGACCCCGGCTTCCCGTTCGCCAGCGGCATCGGCGCTGGCGGCACGTTCACCGGCGGAACCACGCTGAACATCGACGAGGCCTGCTGCGGCACAAGCGGACTTAGCAACGTCATTTGGGACCCCGCTCAGCTCGGCACGGTCGTTGCTGGCTTCGAGGATGGCTTCAGCTACCGGTTCGGTCCGGGTGGTGGCGACATCTTCCTCAGCGATTGGTCGCTGACCTACGACAAGGGTCCGGGTCCGGACGGTATTCCGGGTTGCATCGGGGACAACGTGGCCACGGGCAACGGCGTTGCTGCCTGCGACCAGAAGCTCGGCTTCGGCCCCGTTGGCGCGAAGACCAACGGCGCATTCGCAACCGGTCTGGACGATCGAACGCTCATGTACTCGATCGGCTCGGTGACCAAGCCGGCGTCGGCTCCGAAGTTCCTGTGGCGCGATGCAGAGGCTCCCGTCGTGGCGTACTTCGGTTTGGCCCAGAATCCACCCACCACCAACTCGGTCGCAGCGTTTACTTTGCGGGATCTCAACGTCTTCGTGAATCGAAGCGCAGACGTCCTGGTCAAGGTGAACACCACGCAGTGCCCGCTGACCAACACCGGTCCGGTGTGCACGCCGGATGTCGTGGTCCCGTGCGGGTCTGACGTGGACTCGGACGGCATTTGCGATCCCGACGACAACTGCGTGAACGTGTCGAACGTCGACCAGGCGAACACCGATGGCGACCTGTTCGGCAACGTCTGCGACAACTGCTCGGCCGTTGCGAACAACGACCAGGCCGATGGCGACGCCGACGGTCGCGGCACCGCTTGCGACAACTGCCCGACCGTGGCGAACGGCGTGGCGCAGGCAGCGGTGGCCAACGTGGGTAACCAGATCGACGGTACGACCATTTGGACCGTGGGTCAGGTGCTCGAGTCCACGCTGCCGGCGGGTCCGGTCGGTGGTGGCGCTCCGGGTACGGGCGACGGCGTCGGCGACGCCTGCGACAGCTGCCCGAGGGCCAGAAACCCGCGGGTCGTGCCTGCACTGTTCGCGTCCGAAGCGGCGTTCTTCACGGCCAACCAGTGGGCGACGCTCACCGGCGGCCAGCGAGACGACGACCACGACGGCTTCGGCAACAAGTGCGACGGCGACTTCACTGTCGCGGGTGCGTTGACCGGCACCTCTGACCTGGCTCAGTGGCGCGGCGGCAACGGCAAGGCTCGCTCGAGCCTGACCGCGTGCGGTGCGACGCCCACGACGGGCCAGCGCTGTGGTCGTTACGACATGGACGAGAGCGGAGCGCTGATCAACACCGCCGATCTGTCGGCTTGGCGGTTGGAGAACGGCACGGCGGCGGGACCGAAGTGCCCGACCTGCCCGCTGACTTGCACGTCCGGTACGTCCGTTACGTGCGCGTCTCCGCCTTGATAGGGTAGTGGTTCTCCTGGGTCAGATTTCCGGCGGGAAACCGGTGGAAATTTGACCCAGGAGGTTTCTTGTGTGGTAGGCTGCGCGGCAAGGTGCAGCGCAAGGGCTCGACACAGATTTCGCATCGCGGGTTTCTGAAAGAGTCCAATTCACTGGAGGGAAGGAACTAGAAATGAGAAAGCTAATTGCAGTAGTCGCGGTAGCGGCTGGACTGATGCTCGGATCGGTTGCGAACGCAGCCCAGGTCGACATCTTTCTGACACAGACGAGCGCGACTGATTGGGCGCTCACGGTCAACAACAACGGTGGCGTCGGCGTCGGTGCCGTCAACATCATCACCACGGGTCTGACCACGATGGTGACGAACCCGTTGAACACCGCGATCGATGGGGCCAGCAGCGTGCTGTCCCTCGATCCGCTCTCGCTCGGCTTCGACTTCGTCGGCATCAACAACGTCGCACCGAACGCGATCGCGGCGGCCGGCGCGCAGAACGTGCTGCTGGCGACGCTCTCGGGCGCTGGCCCGGTCACCGCAGTGGGCAGCGATCACCCGGACGTCGGTGGCGACACGGTGTTCGACTCCGCTCTGCAGCCGATCGCCGACTGGTCGATCACGGTTGTGCCGACCCCGCCCGTTCCGGAACCGGCCACGACGGTGCTGCTCGGCCTCGGCCTCGCGGCCCTCGCGCTGGTTCGGCGCTCGGCCTGATTCTCTGATTCTGAGATCGCTCTGCGGTCTCGATGGGGCGGTGTCGCGCAAGCGGCACCGCCCCTCTAGTTTCACGACGGTGAACTGCTTCTCTTGACCGCACAGCGCGTGCGTGGTCAGATTCGTGCGGTCGCCCACGCGCGACCCGTACACAGGAAAGGGACGCAATGCTGCGCAGCTCGCTGGTTCTGACGTTCGCGGTTGTCGCCCTCACGTTTCCCGGCGCATCGCGCGCGGCCGTGACGGTGTTTCAGGATCCGACCAACCTCGGCACTCCTGCCGGGAGTCCGGCGACCGTCGTCGCCGGCGGCGCGAACGTCACGCTGAACGTTTTCTACCAGACGGGCACCGTGGCCTCGCCCGGCTGCCCGGGTGTGCCACCCACCTGCAACCGCTGTCTTTCCGGAACGGGTGACGAGGTGTGCGGCTGGGACATCCACATCTCGGCCACCAACCCGGCCATCACGCTGGTGAGCTTCACGCCCGACGCAGGGCCAGGCTCGGACATCGTCTGGGCGATCTCGGGCAACGTGCTGCGCGCGAACGGCGGCATCCCGACCACGGGTGAGCTCGGCATCCACCGCATCGGTGCGCTGGTCGTGAGCGCGGCGCCTGCGGCCTCGGGCTCCGTGACGGTGGCGGGCAATCTCTACGCCAGCGCCGCGCTCGCCGCGGTGCCGGTCACGACCGGGAACTTGCTGGCGACGGTCGGGACCAATCCCGATTCGGATCTCGACGGCGTCCCCGACAGCACCGACAACTGCCCGACGATCGCGAACGCCGATCAGGCCGACGGCAACGGCGGCCTCGAGGTCCCGGCCGACGGCGTTGGAAACCTTTGCGACAACTGCCTGAACGCCAACAACCCGCGCGTGATTTCGACCTTCCTGACCACCAACGCGTGGGCCACGCTCACCGGCGGCCAGCGAGACGATGACCACGACGGCTTCGGGAACAAGTGCGATGGCGACTTCACCGCGACCGGTGCCCTGACCAACACCGGGGACCTGGCCCAGTGGCGCACCAGCAACGGCAAGGCCCGTTCGAGCCTCACCGCGTGCGGCTCTCCGGCAGGTCAGCGCTGTGCTCGCTACGACATGGACGAGAGCGGAGCACTGATCAACTCGGCGGATCTGGCGGCCTGGCGTTTGGAGAACGGCGGCGCGGCCGGCCCGAAGTGCGCGACCTGCCCGCTCGCCTGCACGTCGGGCAGCTCGGTCACCTGCGCATCGCCGCCCTGATCGGTCGGCTCTAACGCTGAGCCGAGAGCTCGAGCTGCTGAATCTGCCCCTGCGCCTCGAACTCCTTCAGGCGCTCCTGGTACCAAAGGCCCGTGGTGAGGCCGCGCTGGCGCTGTAACAGGCGCTCGCGCGTGGTCGCGGTCGCGGCAGCGATCTCGGCGGGATCGGGCTCCTCGCGCGAGAGCAGCGCGATCACGTACAGGTTCTCGGTGTCCGAGAACACCCGCCGGGCGTTGGGCGCAGCCGGAGTCAGCGCGAAGGCCGCCTCCAGGAGCTCGGCCACTCCGGCCAGGCCGGGCACGCTCGGATCGCGCATGCCGAAGGGCGCGGTCACCGAGACCGGCAACTTCAGCGCACCGGCCGCGGCCACGAAGGGCTCACCGGCCGCGAGCTTCTCGAGCAGCGCGTTGGCCGCGGCGCGCGCCGCTTCCGAGGCCTTGTCGTCGCGCAGGAGCCCCGTGGCCAGCTCTTCGGCGACCGCCTCAAAGGCGACCTGGCTGGCCGGATCGTGGCTCTCGACCAGGATCAGGTGCACGCCCCGGTCGGTCTTCACCGGACCGCTGACCGTGCCCGGCTCGAGTGCGAAGGCCACCTCGTCGAAGGCCGGCAGCATGCGGCCGCGCGGAAAGCTGCCCAGCGACCCACCGTCGTTCTTGGTGGCGGCGTCCGCCGACAGCTCCTTGGCCAGCGCCGCGAAGCTCTCGCCGGCGTCGAGCCGTCCGCGCGCACGGATGGCATGCGCCTCGGCGTCGTCGCCCGTGAACAGGATGTGGCGCGCGCGAACCTGCTCCGGCTTGCTGTACTCCGCCGAGCGCAGCTGGTAAACGCCGCGCACGCGGTCGGGCTCGTTCGCGATCAACGCCTGCGCCTCTTCGGGTGTCACTTTCGTGTGTTCCCGGATCGAGGCCTTGCTGGCCGTCGCGTAGCGCAAGGTCAGTTTCGTGCCGTCGCGCAGGATCTCGTCGCGCACCGCCGCGTCGGACACGCGCACCGGCGACGCCACGAAGCGCGAGAAGTTGCGCAGCAGCAGGTCGCGGCGGTGCTGCGCGGCGTATTCGCGCGGCCCCAGGCCCGTGCGCGAGATGTAGCGTTCGGCCGTTTCGCGATCGAACTTGCCGTCGATCTGCAGGCCGGGCGTGCCCTGGAAATCCGCCTTGAGTGACTCGTCCGAAACCGCCAGACCGAGTGACTCGGCCTCCTGCGCGATCAGATAGCGGCGCACGAGCGACGAACGCGTCTGCTCGTCGATGATCTTGGCGAGCTGGTCCGAGTCCATGCCCTGATCGTTGAACTGGCGGAACGCTTCCTCGTTCTGCTCGCGGAAGAACTCGAACACGTCGCGCGGGATCGCTTCGGAGTTCACCGTCGCGACCGGCGAGGTCGCGGGATCGCTGCCGGTCGGCTGCCCGAACAGGAACGCGAACGTGGCGAGAATGGCGATGATGGCCAGGTTGCGCAGCCAGATTCCGATCCGACCCATCTCGATCTCCCTCGACGTCGCGGCAAGCTGCCGTTTCCCGAGCTTTGCACAAGGGCCGTGCTTGCGCCGAAACGCCATCGCTCGTAGAATCGCGCGGCACGGCGTCGATGCTGCGATTCCTGCGGCGCCATCGGTACTTACGACCGCAACTACGCCAACGCCACGGACGGAAAACAAGGTGAGTCTGCGATGTTGAAGGTGCTCGACCGCCTGCTCGGCATGTTCTCGAACGACCTCGCCATCGACCTCGGCACCGCCAACACGCTGGTCTACGCGAAGGGCCGCGGGATCATCTCGAGCGAGCCATCGGTGGTGGCGGTCGACACGGTCAAACACCGCGTGCGCGCGGTCGGCAAGGAAGCCAAGAGCATGCTCGGGCGCACGCCCGGCTCGATCACCGCGGTGCGCCCGCTGCGCGACGGCGTGATCGCGGACTTCGAGATCGCCGAGGCGATGCTGCGCTACTTCATCCAGAAGGCGCACAACCGCTCGACGCTGCTGCGCCCGAGAATTGTGATCTCCGTACCCTCGGGCATCACCGAGGTCGAGAAACGCGCGGTGCGCGAGTCCGCGCTCTCGGCCAGCGCGCGCGAGGTGTATCTGATCGAAGAGCCGATGGCGGCCGCGATCGGCGCCGGTCTGCCGATCACCGAGCCGTCGGGAAACATGATCATCGACATCGGCGGCGGCACCACGGAGGTCGCCATCATCTCGCTGTCCGGGATCGTCTACGCCAACAGCGTGCGCGTCGGCGGCGACAAGATGGACGAGGCGATCCTCAACTTCGTGAAGCGCAAGTACAACCTGTTGATCGGCGAACGCACGGCGGAACGCATCAAGATCGAGATCGGCTCCGCCTACCCGACGGACGAGCAGCGCTCGCTGATCGTGAAGGGCCGCGACCTGGTGGCGGGCGTGCCCAAGACGCTCGAGCTGCACACCGAGGACATCCGCGAGGCGATCCAGGAGCCGGTCAACGCGATCGTCGAGGCGACCAAGATCGCCCTCGAGCGCACCCCGCCGGAGCTGGCCGCGGACATTGCCGACAAGGGCATCGTGCTCTCGGGCGGCGGGGCCCTGCTGCAGAACCTCGACATTCTGCTACGGGAGGAAACGGGATTGCCGATCATGTTGGCAGAGGACCCGTTCACCGCGGTGGTGATGGGCTGTGGGCGCTGCCTCGACGATGCAAGCCTCCTCCGGGATGTCACGGATCGGGCCTAGAACCCGAAAGCGAGAAAGCGGGACGACTTGAGCGAGCAGCTGCGTCGCTACGCCTATCCGCTGCTGTATCTGCTCTTCGCGTCGCTATGCGCGATCGGCATGGCCTCGCAGCACGGCCCGGCCGACATCGGCTTCGCACCGCGCCTGGTGCTGAACCTGACGCTGCCGCTCGAGCGCATGGTCACCCTGCCGGTCCAGGAGCTGCGCGGCGTCTGGAGTGACTACGTGGCCCTGGTGGGGGTGCGCGAGGAGAACGACAAGCTGCGCGGCCGCCTGGCGCGGCTCGAGGACGAGAACCAGCAGTACCGCGAGGCGATCCTGTCGTCGGAGCGCTTCCAGAAGCTGGCCGGCTTCCGCTCCCAGCGCGAGATCCCGATGGTGCCCGCGAACGTGATCCACCAGGACCTGTCGCCCTGGTTCCAGTCGCTGATCATCGACCAGGGCGCCGCGGCCGGCATCCGGCCCGGCATGCCCGTGATCACCGAGTCCGGCGTCGTCGGGCTGGTCTCGGGCACGACCCCGGGCGCGGCCAAGGTCATGCTGATGATCGACCCGCAGAGCCGCCTCGACGCCTACGTCGAGCGCACGCGCGCGCGCGGCACGGTGCGCGGCGCGGCCTCGACCACCGCCGACCTCGACTACATGCTGCGCCAGGAGAACATCGAGGAGGGCGATCTGCTGCTCACCTCGGGCATGGGCGGCGTGTACCCCAAGGGCCTGCGCGTGGGCACGATCGCCAAGGTCGACCGCAAGACCTCGGGTCTGTTCCTGGCCGCGCAGGTCGCGCCGGCCGTCGACTTCACGCGCCTCGACGAGGTGTTCGTGATCCTCGAGCAGCGCCAGGTGCCCGAAGACGAGGCGTTCTCGGCCGTCGACGAAGGCCTGTGGCCCGAGCCGCCGCCGCCCGTTGTAGCGGAGACGATGCCCGCGACGCCCGCTGCCCCGCAGGCTCCTGCTGCCCCACAGGCTACTGCTGCCCCACAGGCTACTGCTGCCCCACAGGCTCCTGCTGTTACCCCACAAGCTCCTGCGACCCCACAGGCCCCCGGTACCCCGCAGTGAGCGCGCTCGCGAAGCTCGTCGGCATCGGGCTGGCACTCCTGCTCGGTCAGATCCTGGCGCGCCAGCTCCTGCCGCAGGTCGTCCAGCCTGATCTGATCCTGGTCTTCGCGCTCGCCATGGGCCTGCGCGGCGGCGGATTGCAGGGC
>JANOJK010000192.1:0-2525 GCA_031408165.1 Acidobacteriota bacterium
CGAGGAAAAATACCCCGTCGGTTTTTACTCGCCCAACCCGAATTCCTGCAGCTCCACCGTGTCGACGACGCCGAACTGGCCCACGAGGTCGCCTCTGGCCTGCTTGCCACGCCGGCCCGTGTCTCGCCCAAGTTTTTCTACGACGCGTTGGGTTCGCGGCTCTTCGACGCCATCACCGAACTGCCCGAGTACTACCCCACGCGCACCGAGGTCATGCCAACTTCCACTCAGCTAGTCGTTATCGGTGCCGGCCCCGGCGGATATGCGGCGGCGTTCTACGCCGCTGACCGCGGGATGAAGGTCACGCTCGTCGATCCGGAGAAGAACCCCGGCGGCGTGTGCGTTTACCGCGGGTGCATCCCGTCGAAAGCGCTCCTGCACGTCGCGGACGTGATCACCGAGTCCGCCCACGCCAAGGACTTCGGCGTCGAGTTCCAGAAGCCGACGATCGATCTCGACAAGCTGCGCGCCTTCAAGAACAAGGTCGTGACCACGCTCACCGCCGGCGCCGGCCAGATCAGGAACCTCCGCAAGATCCAGCACCTGCAGGGGATGGCCTCGTTCCGCGACGCGCACACCCTCGATGTCGATCTCGCCGGCGGCTCGAAGGAGACGCTGACATTCGAGCACTGCATCATCGCCACGGGCTCGCGTCCCGCCACGGTGCCGGGCCTTTCGATCGACAGCCCGCGCGTGATGGATTCGACGGGTGCCCTCGAGTTGCCCGACATCCCGGGGTCGTTACTCGTCGTCGGCGGCGGCTACATCGGGCTGGAATTGGGCAGCGTGTACGCGGCGCTCGGCACGCGCGTCACCGTCGTCGAGATGACAGCCGGGCTGCTGCCGGGCGCCGACCGCGACCTGGTGGCCATCCTGGCGAAGCGCATCGCGACGATCTGCGAGGCGGTGTGGCTGAACACCAAAGTCACCGGCATGCGGGAGGGGAAGGAGTCGAAGGAGGGGAAGGAGTCGAAGGACCAGATCGTCGTGACGTTCGCCGGCGACGCCAAGTCCGGGGATCAGGCCTTCGACCGCGTGCTGATCTCGATCGGCCGCAAGCCGAACTCGGCGATTCCCGGACTCGACAAGACCCGTGTCGAGGTCGATGCGCGCGGCTTCATCGTGACGGACCAGAGCCGGCGGACGGGGGAGCCGTCCATCTACGCGATCGGCGACGTCGCCGGCGAGCCGATGCTCGCGCACAAGGCGTCGCACGAGGGGCGTGCCGCCGTCGATGCGATTGCCGGAGACAAGAACGTCGCCTTCGAGCCTGCGGCGATCCCCGCGGTGGTGTTCACCGATCCGGAAATCGCGTGGGCCGGCCTGACCGAGACCGAGGCGGAGAAACAGGGGATCAAGGTTGCCGTCGCCAAGTTCCCCTGGGGCGCCTCGGGGCGCGCGATCTCCCTCGGGCGGACCGACGGCGTCACGAAGCTCATCATCCATCCTGAGAGCGACCGTGTCCTGGGCGTCGGGATTTGCGGCCCCGGCGCGGGTGAGCTCATCTCCGAAGGTGTGCTCGCGATCGAAATGGGCGCCACGGCGCGGGACATGGCCCTGACCATCCATCCGCACCCCACGCTGTCTGAAACCGTCATGGAAGCGGCCGAAGTGTTCTATGGCCACGCGACGCACGTCTACAGACCGAAGCGGAGTTGACGCGGCGCTTCGTCCGTTTAGTGCAAGCTACAGCCGCCCGGCTTCGTAAGAAGCCGTCTGCTCGTGCGCATGATACGAACTGCGGACCAGCGGCCCCGATTCCACGTGGCCGAATCCCAGCTCGAGGCCGATTCGTTTGAGCTCGGCGAATTCGGAGGGCGTGTAGTACCGCACCATCGGGAGGTTCGCGAGCGACGGCCGCAGATACTGCCCGATCGTCACGATGTTCACGCCGGCGGTGCGCAGATCCTGGAGCGTCGCGACCACCTCGTCCCACTCTTCACCGAGACCGACCATTAGTCCTGACTTCGTCGCGATGTCCGGAGCGATCTCGTGCGATCGCCGCAGCACGTCGAGCGCGCGCGGATAGCGCCCCCCCGGGCGCGCGATCCTGTACAGGCGCGGCACGGTCTCGATGTTGTGGTTCAGCACGTCGGGCCTCGCGGTGAGGACGATGCGGAGCGCCGCTTCGTCACCCTGGAAGTCCGGGATCAAAACCTCGAGGCGGCACGCGGGGATCCGCGCGCGTGTCTCGGCGATCGTCCTGGCGAAATGCGACGCGCCGAAGTCGGGCAGGTCGTCGCGATCAACGGAGGTGATCACCGCATGCCGGAGCTGCATCTGGGCCACAGCTTCGCCGACACGGTCAGGCTCCGCGGGGTCGTACTTGGGGGGCCGTCCGTGGGCGACCGCGCAATAGGCGCAGTTCCGAGTGCAGACGTCGCCCAGGATCATGAAAGTCGCCGCACCGTGCTCCCAGCATTCGCCGACGTTGGGACAATGCGCTTCTTCACAGACGGTATGCAGGTCGAGTGACCGCATCATCTGCTTCAACTTCACGTAGTTCGGGCCGCCTGGCCCCAGCG
>JANOJK010000199.1:0-2026 GCA_031408165.1 Acidobacteriota bacterium
GCCGACGATTACACCGTTGCCGTCGACGATCAGCGCGCCGACCATCGGGTTCGGGCTGGTGCGCCCGCGCCCCCGCTCCGCGAGCGCGAGGGCTTTGCGCATGAAATGAGAGTCGTCCATGAACTTACGGAGGTTACGGAGTTACAGCTACGGAGTTACAGAGACGAAAACATCACCACTTCTCTTCAAACAACGCGTCCACATACTCTTCGGGAGAAAACGGGACCAGGTCGTCGATCGCCTCGCCGACGCCGACGTAGCGGATGGGGAGCTTCAGGTCGTGGGCAATCGCCACGGCGATGCCCCCCTTGGCGGTGCCATCCAGCTTGGTCAGGATGATCCCGGTCACGCCCGCGGCGCCCATGAACTCGCGCGCCTGGGTGAGGCCGTTCTGACCGACGGTGGCGTCGAGGACGAGCAGCACCTCGTGGGGCGCCCCTTCGACCTCCCGCCCGGCGATCCGCGCGATCTTCCCGAGCTCCGCCATGAGGTTGATGCGCGTGTGGAGGCGTCCTGCGGTGTCGATCAGGATGACGTCGCGCTTCCGCGCCTTGCCGGCGGCGATCGCGTCGAACACGACCGCCGCGGGATCCGCCCCCCCCTGGGCGCGAATGAAATCCACGCCGGCCCGCGTCGCCCACACCTGCAGCTGCTCGACGGCCGCGGCGCGAAACGTGTCGGCCGCGCAGATGAGCGGCGTCAGCCCGGCATCCTTGATCACGCGCGCCAGCTTCCCCACCGTCGTCGTCTTGCCGGTGCCGTTCACGCCCACGATCAGCACCACCTGCGGATGCCCCGCGACCATCGGCTTTTCCGCGCTCTTCAGGATCGACAGGATCTCGGCCTTCACCAGAGCGCGCAGCGATTCGCCGCGCCTGCCCTGAGCCGCGTCGAAGGGTCGCCGCTCACGGACGGCCTTCACAATCTGATCGGTCGCCGCGACACCGACGTCCGCCGAGATCAGCGCTTCCTCGAGCGCGTCCACCGTCTCCACGTCGACGGGGCGGCTCCGCTGCGCGGGCTCGTCGGCGCGGCGGACGATCTCGTCCAACCGCCCGACGAACTGTTCCTTGGTGCGGGTGAGGGACTGCTTGATCTTGTCGAAGAAACCCATGTGTTTTCAGTGGTGATCCGTTTCGGAGCGCTGGGGGCGGAGCATCAGGACCTCGACCGCCTCCCGGGCGGTCGTCTGTCCTTCGAGGACGGCGGCCATCTGCGCGGCGAGCGGGAGCTCCACGCCGTGGCGCGCGCCGAGGGCGAGCGCGACGCCAGTCGTGCGCACCCCCTCCGCGACCATCTTCATGTGGGACAGGATGTCGGTCAACGAGCGGCCCCGGCCGAGCTCGATCCCGACGCGGCGATTCCGGCTCAGGTCGCCGGTGCACGTCAGGACGAGATCGCCCAGACCGCTGAGGCCGGCGAGGGTGTCGCGCCGGCTCCCCTCCGCGCAGGCGAGCCGCGACATCTCGACGAGGCCGCGCGTGATGAGCGCCGCCATCGCGTTGTGGCCGATGCCGAGCCCCTCGACCACGCCCGCCGCGATGGCGATGACGTTCTTGAGCGCGCCGCCCAACTCGACGCCGGTGACGTCGTCGCTGGCATACAACCGGAGGGTGGAACTCCTCAGCGTGTCCTGGACTTGCGTCGTGGCCGCGGGATCGGCGGAGGCGACGACGACGGCCGTCGGCAAGCCGCGCGCGACCTCGAGCGCGAAGCTCGGTCCGGAGAGCACGGCGATCGCATGGCCCGGACCTGCCTCCTTCCCCATCACCTGCGACATGCGACCGAGCGACTCGGTTTCGAGCCCCTTGGTGGCGCTGACGAGGATCGCGCCCGGGCGCAGCAGCGGCGACGCGCGCCGGAGCACGTGCCGCATGCCATGCGACGGCACGGCCGCGATGATCATCGGCGCGCCGGCGAGTGCGATCTCGAGGGACGCCGTCGGCGTGACGCCGTCCCCGAGGGTGATGCCGGGCAGGTACTGCGCGTTCTCGCGCGTCCGCGTCATCTCGTCGATGAGCGCCGC
>JANOJK010000234.1:0-4892 GCA_031408165.1 Acidobacteriota bacterium
ACCGAACATGACGAGGCCTTGCGGAACGGGATGATGCCCGGATCGAGCCGGTGGATGAGGGCGCCGAGAGCGAGGAAGTCTGTCGCGCCCGTGGGAATCGTGAGCAGCGTATCCATGTGAGTGGGGGCCTACGTTAGCACACAGCGCGCAGCAACTGCTGCTGGCGCGCGGCCGCCGTCGTATGATCGCCGGGTGTCTTGTGGACCGCGGACTCGCGATGCGTGCGCGATCGTCCTGGTCGTGCTCGCGGGCGCCGCTGTCGGCGAGAGCGCCATCCTGGCGCGGCCCGAACTGACGCGCTCGGCTGCCTTTGTCTTCGGCGACGAGGCGTTCAGCCTGTTCGTCGCTTCCGAAGTGATGCGCGGCGCGCACCTGTACAGCGAGGTGGCGTACCCCTACGGCGCCGGCCCCGTGTACGCCTACGTCGGCGTCGCGCGGGTACTCGGAAATTCTCCCCTCGTCTACCTTCACTTCCTGCTGTTTGTCAGCCTCGTCAACCTCGCGCTCAGTTATCTGCTGCTTCGCCGCGCCTCGAGCGCGGGCGTCGCGCTTTTGATCGCGGTGGCAGGCGTGCTGCCGGTGCTGCTCGTGCCCGGCGCGCTGCTCGGCGGCTACACCAGCGCGTTCTACATGCCGATCGAACGCACGATGCTGCTGGCCGCTTCGCTCGCCTGGCGGAGCACGGACGGCAGGTCTCCGGGGCGATCCGCGGCGCTCGGAGCAATCCTTGGCGCAGGGCAGGCGATCCGTTTCGGGACCGGGATCGTGTTTCTTCTGGTGATCGTGGCCTTCGACGCGGCGCTGCGGGCGTCCGGACGCGCCTTGTCGACGAGGGCGCTCGTCCGCAGCACGCTCGTCACCGTCGCCGCGTTCGCCGCAATCGAGGTCGGGGTGCTCGCGGCAGCCTTCACCCTGCTGCCCCGGCCTGTCGCCATCGACGTGGCGTGGCCGAGTTACATGCTCGAGGCCTTCCCGCCGCTTGCCTCGCGCGTGACGGACCTGCCGGGCTGGCAGGTCACCGTCGGGCAATATTTCAATCCGCTCGCCGCGTGCATCCTCGGCTGCGTCAGCGTGGCCTGTTTCCGGGGCACCGGTGTGTCACGCGTGACCGCCGCGGCGGTCTTTCTGCCGCCGCTCTTTTACCTGGCCGCCGCGCTGAGCCTCTTTCACACCGAGCATCATTTCCGCCAGTTCTTCTGGGCGCTGCCGTTCGCCTGCGCGCCGGCGCTCGACCGGAGTGCGTGGGCCCGCGCCCTGGCCATGGTGATGTGGGCGCCGGTGCTCGCGCTGGTGGTGTCGAGCGCGATGCCGAAGCGGACGCCCGGGCTCGTGGACGTCCTCTGCCCGAACGGGTGGCGCCTGCGAACGTCGATGACCGTCAGGAACCGGATCGAAGGGATCGCGGGCGCCTTGCGGCGCATCGCGGAGGGCGGAAATCCGGGACCGGCGATCATCTATCCATCCGGCGCCGGTTTTTACGCGGCATATGGAGTGCCGCACACGAGCCGGCACATCTGGTTCTTCCGCGGCGCCATCAGGCCGTACGAGGTGGACGATCTGGCGAATCGTTACCGCACCGCGACCGCGCTCGTCACCTGTCGCGACGAGGGAAGCGGTCCCGACGGCCCGTACTTTCGCGCGGACCTGCCGCAGCCCCTCCGCCGCGCGATCGAGCCGCGTATGGGCGCGCGGTTATGGCGCGACGACGACTGCGCCGTGTATCGGCTCAACCGCGACTGAGACGCCCCGCTGCCGCGTCAGCGCGGCGGGGCGGGCACGTAGAAGTCGTCCTGCATCCACGTCCGCACGCGGACGTAGCCGTGCTCGTTCAGGAGCTTCTGAATGCCGGATCGCTTGGGCTCTTCGAAGTTGTGCTCGATCGTGAGTGCGCCAAGCCGATGGCGATCGAACGGGAAGCCTCGCAGCGCCTCGAGCTCCGCGCCTTCGATGTCGAGACTCATGTAGTGGATGAACCCCGGCGCGCCGGCTCGTGCGAGGATGTCGGCGAGCGTGACCGTCGTGAGCTCCACCGTCGCGGCCTCCGCCGAGTCCCGGGTCGTCGCGAGGTAGTCAGTGATCCCGCCGACGTCGCCCGCCGGCTTGAAGCGGACGTGGCGGCCGGCGACCCCGTCGACGGCGTTCTTGAACATCCGGCAGCGGCGCGCCTGCATGTTGCGCGGAAAGGGATCGACGCAGGCGCCGGTCCATCCGCGCTGCTCGAGCGCCCAGGTATTCGAGTCGGCGACGCCATCCGCGGACCCGACGTCGAGAAAGTAGCCGCTGGAGACGCCGGGAAAGACCACTTCCGAGACCCAGCGGTCCTGTCCGATCTGTGACGGGAACCTCAGCCGCCCGAACACTTCCTTGACGCTGATCAGCATGTTGTGCCGCTTGGGCATGCCGCAGCACATGCTGTTCAGGCCGTACTGCCGGCCGATGCGTGCACCGAGATATCCCGACGTACCCGCGACGAGGACGAGGAGCACGATGGCGCCCAGCAGGCGCGGCAGCCGGTGAGACGCCATGGCGGCGATCATACTCGCGCCCCGGCCAGGAGGAACGCCAGCATGTCTGCTTCCTCCTCGATGACTTTTGCCAGCGGTTTTCCGGCGCCGTGGCCGGCTTTCGTCTCGACGCGGATAAGGACGGGGCCGCCGCCTCCGGCCGCCTGGAGCCGCGCCGCGAATTTCTTCGCCATGCCGGGTGCGACGCGGTCGTCGGTGTCGGCCGTCATGACCAGCGTGCGAGGGTAGCGGACGCCGGGCCGCACGTTATGGTACGGCGAGTACTTCAGCAGGTACTCGAACTGCGAGGGGTCGTCCGCGGAGCCGTACTCCGGGATCCAGAATCGCCCCACTGTGAACAGGTGATAGCGCAGCATGTCCGCGACGGGTACGCGGCACAGCACGGCGCCGAACAGCTCGGGCCGCTGGATCATGGCCGCGCCCACGAGCAGGCCGCCGTTGCTGCCGCCCTCGATCGCGAGCCGCGCCGGCGACGTGTAGCGCTCCGCGATCAGGAACTCCGCGGCCGCGATGAAGTCGTCGAAGACGTTCTGCTTTTTCTCGAGCATGCCCGCGCGGTGCCACTCCTCGCCATACTCGCCGCCGCCACGCAGGTTCGCCAGGGCGAACACGCCGCCGCGGTCGAGGAACGGAAAGTTTCCAGGGTCGTACGCGGGCGTCCGGCTGATGTTGAACCCGCCGTAGCCGCTGAGCAGCACCGGCCTGCTCCCGTCACGCGGCAGATCCCGCCGGTGGACGAGGAACATGGACACGCGTGTTCCATCCCTGGACGGGTACCAGACCTGGCTCGTGTCGTACTCGCCGGTCCCTTCCGGCTGAAAGCGGAAGCCACCGAGCGCCGTTGAGGGGGCCGTCTCTTCCGCGCCGTTTCCTGTGGCTTCCACCGGGTTCTCTGTGGTTTCCGCCGCGTCTCCTGTGGCTTCCGCCTTCCCTGGCCTGCGCGAGATCGAGGGCAGACGGAAGATCCGCTCCTCCCTGAAGAGATACGCCGTCGGCGCCTGCGTGAACGACGTGAACACGAACCGCACCTCTTCGTCATCCGGACCGGCGTCGAGGGAGACGATCGATCCGATACCCGGCAGCGGGATCGCTCCCCTCGGTGACCCGTCGAGGCCGAACCGCGCCAGCCGGTCGCTCGCGTCGTGGAGATATGTCGCGACGAGCGTCTCTCGCGCCATGACGGCGCCCGCCAGGCGGTGCGCGGATTCCGGGATGACCTCGCGCACCCCGGCCGCCGGATCGGCGGGATCGACCGACACGATTCGGCCGCGGGGCGCGTCCTTCGTGGTCCGGAAGAACAGCCGTCCATGGGCCGCTTCGATGAAGTCATGCGCGGCGTCGAAGCCCGTGAAGACCGGGCGCGGTGACGCGGCTCCGTTGCGATCGACGAGGTAAATCTCGCTCTCGTCGCTGGCCCCGCGCTGGGCGACGATGACAGCCCATCGGCCGTCCGCGGTCACATGGACCGTCGGGAGGACGTCCTTCCGAGCGGGCGCCTCGAACACCAGATCGTCGCCTGCCTGCGGCGCTCCGAGCCGGTGGAAATAGATCCGCCCGAAGTACTGCTCGTCTCCGGGCGACACCTCGCCCGGCCGGGGGAAGCGCAGGTAGTAGAACCCGGCGCCGTCCTTCGTCCACGCGATGCTGGCGAACTTCACGTGCTCCAGCGTGTCGAGGCGATCGGTGCCCGCCACGACCTCGCGGACGCGGATCACCTGCCGGTCGCTCCCATGCTCGGAAAGCGCGTAGGCGACGAGCGCACCATCCGGTGACGGCTCGAAGGCGGTGAGCGCGGTCGTGCCGTCTTCACTCAGCAGGTTCGGATCCAGCAGCACGCGCTCCGGTCCGGCGCCGCGCTCCTGCACGTACAGGCGCGGCTGGTTCAGCAGCCCGGGATTGTGCGTGAAGAAGTAACGGTCCCCGCGACGCAGCAGCGTCGTCGTCCTCGCGTAGTTGAAGAGGCCGGTGAGCTCCTGCACGAGCGCGTCACGCGCCGGCCCGTCCAGCACGGAGCGAGTCAGCGCGTTCTGCGCGGCCACCCAGGCGCGCGTCTCAGGGCTCGCATCGTCCTCCAGCCAGCGATACGGGTCGGCCACGGGCACGCCGTGGAGGATTTCCACCAGATCAGAACGGCGGGCCTGAGGGTATTTGAAGGGCATCGTGTGCTGCTCGCGGAGGCGGAGTCACACGGACGGAGACGCGGAGTCAACGGGAGAGAACGGGAACGGGACAAGCCCTCTTGGCCGGCTTGTCCCGTACGACTCTGCGAGAGATCTTCGTGATCAGCGTTTCACTTCCCATTTGAAGGGACCGGGCAACTCGCTATCGCTGCATCAGCTCCGTTGCGTCTCCGTGCCCCCGTGTCTC